>JADLCZ010000057.1 GCA_020846955.1 Candidatus Nomurabacteria bacterium | reverse complement strand
CCACTTTCGATAGCGACAGACAATGCAGATAGTCCTGCATATATATGATGCATGCCAACTATATTATTCATAGATACAGGAAATGTGCTACCATTGTATTCCATTTTGAAATGCATACCTAAAGTATTATTTTTTTCCTCTGTGGAATTCATTTGTACATAGGAAGCTTTGTAAGTTGCATTCTCATTGAAACCATAAGACACAAATCTCCTTTTTATTTTATGATGAATATTATATACATTTTTGTCATCATGATTCACTATCAATACTCCATCCTTCTTGAGAGCTTGGGCAAGATATACTTTTTCCTCGATTAATCTCTCAGTACTACCAAAAAATTCGACATGCACAGGCACATCTGGGAACCGTGTTAGGACCACAACATCAGGATTGATCCATGGTGCAACTTTTTTAATATCATTTGGTTTACCTGCGCCAACTTCTAACACTAAATACTTTGGATATTTGTATTTATAAATAAGCATCCAAAATCCTTTCAATATATTTTCAATCCATACAAGTGGATTATTCCAACCATTTGGTACTCCCAGAATAGTAAGTGGTAATCCTATCTCACTATTGAAACTCTTTGCGCTTTTACGTACAGAAAAGAAATGTGACAATACTGTATATACTGCATCTTTTGTAGAAGTCTTGCCGACTGAGCCTGTAATAGCAATAACCTTTGGACGATACTTTTTCAGTATTAATCTTGCTTGCCATGTTAGTATTTGAATCACTATATTTTTGAAAACTTTTTTCATTATTTTATTTTGTATTATTTTATTCCTTATATTATACTTTCCACTTATTTTGAGCCTCCTTATACTTATACTATTACCTTATACTAACCTATCGGTCCGGTGGTATATTGTAATAATTTAATAAAAACTTGGTAATATTCACAAAAGGCGGAATCAGAGTTTCCGAAGCATATCGTGCACCTTTAGGATTTTTTATAAAAAGAAATACAATGAACTTAGGTTTGTAGGCTGGGAAATATCCAAAAAATGAATGTGTATGCCTATCATCATAATACCCTTTCCCTGTATCTAGCGCCACTTGCGCAGTACCAGTCTTTGTTGCGACAGAATAGTGTTCCAATTTATATGAACCATTTCCATATGAATCAAATACGTGCACTAACATACGAGTAATTGTATCTGTTGATTCTTTTTTTAATATATCACTTTTAACTATTGGAAATGAAAGAGTATTTGATGTCCCATCATTATATTTAATTTGTTTTACTAGGTGTGGGGTGACTATATTTCCACCATTTGCGAGAGTCGAGAACGCTCGTATACCGCCGATTGGAGTAATAGCAAGGCCCTGCCCGAACGACATGTTGGCATAATCTAAATCTATTTTACTATCAAGATTTTTTACTAGGCCACTTGTCTCATTTGGCAAATCTATTCCAGTTTTTTCCCCCATACTATAATTCTTCATATATTTACGAAAACTGTCGTGACCCATTTTATTCTCTATAAATACCATACCAGTATTGAGTGACTGATCAAGTACTGTCTGCATTGTTGCGAGGCCTCTCGCCTTTTTGTCAAAATTGTTTATTGTTTTTTTATTTACTACCACAAATCCTTTGTCTATATATGTTGTCTCTGGGGTAATTACACCTTGGTCGAGTGCCCCTGCCACAACAAGAGGCTTGATAACAGAGCCAAACTCAAATACACTTTCTACCAATGGGTTGGCGTACGTTTTAGGATTTTCTACACTGCCGAAATTATTTAGGTCAAATGTTGGGTAAGCGGACATTGCATATATTTCACCAGTATTTGGGTCCATAATTATTGCGCCTATTTGGTCTGCGTTCCACTTCTCAAATGTTATTTTCATCTCTGACTCAAGCGTACCTTGGACAGTAGGTTCAATAGTTGTAACTATGTCACCTTCCTTAGTATTGGAAAAAGTCTTGCCAATATTTGAAAAGACTTCTGCAAAAAAGTTTATGTATGCCTCCTCCTTTGGCTTCATTAATGTTTGGTTATAAAATTTCTCTAGACCGTATTGCCCTACTCTTTCATCACCTTTATAAGCCACAAATCCTACTGTGTGAGCGGCTAGAGTATCTCCTGGGTAAAATCTCCATTTCTCTTTATAAATTGTTACTCCTGCAATCTTCATTTGTGATATTGCGTCGGCATTCTCTTTTGTCAGACGGTTTGCTACTTCTTCGTATGGATCATTTATATTTGTAGCTTTTTTGATAAATTCATCATGAGTCAATTTAGTATATGGTAAAAGTATATTATACAAAGCTTCTGGATCAGTTATATCTTTTGCTTTAATTGCAATTTTATACCCTGTCATAATATTGCCTCCTGCGAGTTGTGACCCATCCTTTTTAGTAAAGAAAATATTTCCTCTATCAAACATATCTCCTGTAGGAGTTGCATACTGTTTATCAGCGCGCTCAGCATACTTGTTCTGATGTACAATTCCCAATGTAAAAAGCTTGAGGACCAATATACATGCAAATAAAAAAACACATAGTGCTACGATGCGTATGCGTGTTTTAAATGATTTTGTATTCATATTATCTTAATGCAACAGCTGTTGATTCTTTGTTTGCAAAAAGGGTTCCTTTTGATTCTACATATCCCATTTCCTTCCCGTATGCAATATTAACACTGTTTGCAAGGGTTATAGATTGTAATTCCAATTGGCCGACTCGGCTATTTATTTCATTAATATTATTTTCCAGTGATTTCCGCGCTAATACATTGAATGTAATAGTACCTATCAAATATATATAACAAAAAGAAAGTGTCAGTATTGAGCCAAGCAATATACGAAAAATACGGCGTCTCAATGCTCCATCATTTGCTATATTCTGTGTAAATTCTTTTGCGCTCATATTTTTGTTATTTATTTATTAATAATATTTACTACTTTTTTTCTATTACTCTTAATTTGCTACTTCGAGAACGTGGGTTAGCTACTAATTCATCAATACTTGGTGTTATTGGCTTCTTTGTAATACCTACTGCCAATTCTTCGTCAATCAATTTCCTAAATGTCTGCTTTACAATTCGGTCTTCAAGAGAATGGAAGCTAATGATTGCCATCCTTCCACCTGACTTTATTCGATCAAAGAGTATTGGGATTGCAAGTTCAACGCTTGATAATTCGGAATTGACTGCTATTCGGAGTGCTTGGAAAGTCTTGGTTGCTGGATTGATCTTGAGTCTGCCATATGCTTTGCCTACTGTCGCTATAACTACGTCAGCTAAATCCTTGGTAGTCTCGAAGAGTTTTGTCTTCCTGTGTTCTACAATTGCTTTCGCTATCTTGCGAGCGTATTTCTCCTCGCCATAGCCATAGATAATATCTGCAATTGTTTCCTCCTTCCATGTGTTGACGATATCCTTTGCTGTTATGTCCTCCTCGCTCGGATCTTTCTTCATTGTCATTAGTAATGGCTCGTCTTTCATAAAAGAGAATCCACGGCCTGCAACCTCGAGCTGAAATGAACTAATCCCAAGATCAAGCAAAACAGAATCGACATGCAAGATATTCATATCATCGAGTACAAAGTTTGCATTTTGGAAATTGGATACAACAAATGTTGCATCATGAGGTATTGGCAACAACCTAGCTTCGGCTCGAATGATTGCATCGGCATCTAGATCAAGTCCAATAATTTTGACTTGTTTGCCGAACCTTTTTGCAATCTCTTCTGTGTGGCCTGCGCCACCAAGTGTGCCGTCGAGGATAATATCGCCTACTTTGATATTCAAAGCGTCGATCGATTCTTGCAATAATACAGGTATATGCTTCATATTAAAGAACTCCCACTTGCCCCAATTTCTCGGCGAGGGCGTCTGCCTGTGAATCAACTGATTGTTTGTATGTATTCCACAACTTCTCGTTCCAGATTTCTGCGCGATTCTGAACTCCGATCACTACAACCTTGGAACCCAGTTTGGAACGCTCTCTTAAGTGCTCTGGTATTAAAATACGGCCATTGCCATCTACTTCTGTATCTACTGCTTGTCCGAACATAAAACGTGAGAATGAACGATTGTCAGTCTGGAGCATAGAGCTCTCGGAAAGCTTGGCGGAAATCTTGTCCCATTCCTTTTCTGTAAAGATTGAAAGACATGCATCAAGCCCTGGTGCAATCACAACACGCTTCCCCATCTCTTTACGGAATTTCATCGGCAATGATAGCCGATTCTTGTCATCTAGAGTATGTGTGTATTCACCAATTAACATAATGATTTTCTTCCTTATTCTTATACTTTTTCCTTATACTAATAATTTCCCACTTCATCCCACT
>JADLCZ010000056.1 GCA_020846955.1 Candidatus Nomurabacteria bacterium | reverse complement strand
TGATGAACTATCTTCCACTGCACCAATTTGTGTAGCAAACATCATATTAAATTTTTTCTCTTCACCTAATTCCCCTTCGCACTCAGGGCACTCTAAAGGATGATCCTTTTGGGATTCATCTTTAATGACCGTCCTTGGAATCTGATCAGCTCGAAATCTTTTTTTACATTTTTTACACTCTACCATTGGGTCTGAGAAATTATCGATGTGCCCTGTGGCTCGCCAAACATTGGCATTCATCAAAATAGCCGCGTCTACACCGTACATATCCTCTCGATTCTCGACAAACTTTTTCCACCAGCTATTCTTAATATTATTTTTTAGTGCTACGCCAAGTGGCCCGTAATCGTATGTTCCTGCAAGTCCTCCATAAATTTCTGACCCTTGGAAAATAAATCCCCTTCGTTTTGCAAGCGATGTTATCTTCTCCATTAAAGTGTCTTTTTCGTTTTCCATTATATTTATACTATTTCACTACATACTCATTACCAGATACAAAATTTGGGTCACCTTCAGGGCGAGTATTTACACTATTCGCACTTGATTTAAGTGCAATATTTGTAAAAGCATCTATACCTGTAATATACACTTCTTTAACCAATTGTGGAACATTGCCAACCTGCGACAATGATGGTTTCAAAATTACAGTAAATGTGGCATCCCTTTCCCCTGCGCCAAAGCCAGTATTTGCCAAAACTTTTCCAATCTTCCAAATCACTTCGTGTGCAGTTGGGTCAAATGAAATATTCTCTTTATTATTTAAAACTGTTCCCCATTTAACATATGGTGGCAATATTGCTCGGGCTTCGGCATTGTTAATATTATTTACAGAATTTGATAATGTCCATGTAATCTTGTATACAGTATCACGATCTACTTGTGGTGGCATTGTTCCACTATAGGATGTAGCATTTGCAATAATCTGGAAATCAGATGTTATGCGGACAGTCTTTTTTGTAAAGTTAGTAACTTCAGATACCCCACCACCATCCGACTCTTGACCCTTTATACTTACGGATATATTTACTTGTGGAGAAGAAATTGTTTGTGATGTTCCTAATACAGATTGTGGAATAAATGAGAAGCTAACTCTACCTTTACTTCCAGGATTCACAATAGCTAGCTCTGGATTTGTATTTCTGTCCCAAATAATTACATTATTTGTCGAGTCAAAAAATCCATCACTTACAGAGATCGATGATTTGTCGAGAACATTTCCCGACAAATCTGCACGAATTCCTGCATTCAAAATTCTTGTTGGAATATTATTGGTCCATTCTATATCGACTTTTACAGGCTTACCTCCGACAGTTGAATACACTTCTGCATCTTCCCCACCTATAATAACTCTCGCTTCTAAAAATGGTTTGTTTATCGCGACAATATGCAACAATGAATTATACACCACATCAATAACAGATTGATTTGTATTAGATGGGTTGCCTACATACACATGGAACGCTTGTTCATCACCATTTTGTCCTATGATGCTACCTTTTACATTTATCGTCATTGGTTTGCCAACTTCAAGATTACTTATATCCCAAAGTGAATTATCCAGTGTTGGCTTCGGCATAGAGCTTGCATAACGAAAGCCTATCGGGTATTCAACTTTTAATAAAGTCTTGTCGCTTGGGAGTGCAGTATTTAGAGTCGCAGTAATTTGGAAATTAACATCTTGACCTGAGCTTGTAGTAGTAGGTCCATCAAAAGCAAGCGTTAGTGGCGCAGAGCTAATAGTCACAGGGTATGATTTCTCTTTTGTAAAAATAGCATTGGAACCTTCCGGATGATACTCCAAGCGAACAGTTACGTTGCGAATAGATCCTTGATCGCCATAAAGTGTAACTTTTTTATTTCTTTCTATTCGCTCACCTGGCTTGATGGTACCGATAGCCTCACGGGGAAGTCGTATCATATCTGTGGCAGAATCCGAGTTGGCCCCACGAGGATACTCAACTATCAAATCTACCAATTCAAGTTTGGCATTATTTTTATTTACAACTTCGATTTGTATTGGTAATTCTTCTCCTGCTTGCACAAATGCATTACCGAGAACCGTAACTTCTATATTGTCCCCCGATACAGTACTCTTGCCTTGCATAAATGTATACACCCCATAACCAACAGCCATAATAAAAAACAAAATTGCAATAAAAAAGAATCTTTTAAAAAATTTGGTGTATTTTGAAGAAGCGATAGGGTGAGCTTGCCCATCATCCCAATTTTGCGCAACTTTGTGAGGAACATTGTGGAGTACACCCTCCTTATGATGCTTGGCTGAGTCAAAATCTCGCTCGTACAATGTACGCTTAATATCCTCTATTTTATGTAATGATTTTTCCTCTTCTTTCATATATAGAGTTTATTATAACACAAATTATAGCTGACTTTCACGCAAAGCTTGATTGATAGCTAGAACTATTGATCTTTTGTTAAACAAGACCTCCTTTGCTCTTTCGAGCTCAAATCCCCCATCCAAATAACTTACCAAATCTTTGTTGTCCCCTATATACCCAAGCCT
>JADLCZ010000055.1 GCA_020846955.1 Candidatus Nomurabacteria bacterium | reverse complement strand
TTACTGTATACTTTATAAATTTTTTTGGCAATAGGGCGACTTTTTGCTATAATCTCCCTACATGAATAAAGAGTATAAAATAATCCTTTTTTATAAATATGTATATATAGCTGATCCTAAAATGGAACGGGATTTGCAATTTGAGCTTGCTCA
Source organism: Candidatus Nomurabacteria bacterium (assembly GCA_020846955.1). Lineage (GTDB taxonomy): Bacteria > Patescibacteriota > Minisyncoccia > Phycocordibacterales > UBA9973 > UBA8515. Next base: position 6,746 of record JADLCZ010000055.1, on the reverse strand, counting down.
GCGCCTAGGATTTAAAGGGCGGGCTATTGTAGCGCACGAAGGCATTAATTGTACATTTGAGGGTACAAAGGAGGCATGTGAAGAGTATATGGCTATTATGAAAGCTGATCCAAGATTTGCCGATATTCATTGGAAAGTTAGTAATGGCTCAACTGATGGTACATCTTTCCCAAGATTATCTGTCAAAGCTCGTCCGGAAATTGTGTCACTACATTTAGGAGACCAAGATGATATAGACCCAAATCAAATTACAGGCGTACATCTAAAACCAGAGGATTTAAAAAAATGGTATGAGGAAGGTAGGGAATTTCATATTGTAGATATGCGTAATGATTATGAATTGAAGGTTGGCAAATTTGAGGGCACTGTTTTCCCCGATTTAAATAATTTTCGCGACTTAAAAGAAAATTTAAATAAAATAGAAGATTTGAAAGACAAAACTGTATTGACTGTATGTACAGGCGGTGTGCGATGTGAAAAGGCTTCAGGCCTACTTGTCCGTGAAGGATTCAAAGATGTTTACCAACTCGATGGCGGAATCGTCAGCTATATGCAGAAATATCCAGGGCAGGATTTCAAAGGATCACTCTATGTTTTCGACAAGCGCAATACAATGCATTTCGAAGATGAAGCCAATCATGAAATAATCGGCAAATGTGAGAAGTGTGGCACTGCAAGCGAGCACTATGTGAACTGTTCAAATCTCCTCTGCCACAAGCATTTCATCTGCTGCGAAAATTGTTTAGAGGAGCCAGAGGGTAATCATCCGTCAGGAGGGGTAGCGTACTGTGATTGGAAATGCGATCTTAAATGGAAATGGTACACAACAAAGAAAAATCTTTTAAAAAAATTTGTTTGATGTTTTTATTTGTAAGTGTATACTTTAGATATGAACAAAATTTGTGTCTATTGCAATACAGAATTTGAGATAACTGATAGGGAAAGGATAATGTACGAGAAAGTTAATCTCGTTATTCCTGATATTTGTGTACAGTGCCGGTGGAAACAGCACATGGCATTTTGGCCATTTGGTAAATTTCGCACAGGACAATCTGATCTTACGGGAGAAAGGCTAATCACAGTGTTGCCAGAGAATGCGCGCTATCCAATCTATACTTCCAAAGAGTGGTGGGGTGATGCTTGGGACCCGATGGATTATGGACAAGATTATGATCCAGGGCTTTCATTTTTTAATCAATTAAAGGAACTCCAAGAAAAAGTTCCTCGCCCTCATCAGCAAGGCGCTCAAAATGTGGATTGTGACTGGTGCGACGACGCTTGGGAATCAAAAAATTGTTATTTATCTCGCTCAACATTACGAGCGGAGAATCTTTTATATGGTTATCGTGCGATTGACATAAAAGATTCTGCAGACATATCTCATGTCTTTAATCTTGATCAATGTTATGATTGTGGGTACTGTTTTAACTCTTATAATTTATTATTCTCAAAAAATTGTCGAGATTGTATTGATAGTTCATTTTTGTTTGATTGCCGAAATTGCTCAAATTGTTTTATGTCTTGGAATTTGCGTGGTAAATCATATTGCATAGAGAATGTTCAATATAACAAACATGATTATGAAGAAAAAATGAAAACAATTAATTTTGGATCCTACACAGAACTACAGAATCTTAAAAACCAATATAGAGATATATTAAAAAATAATGCAGTTCATAAAGAAAATTTTAATATAAAAACATACGACTCATTTGGTACTTATATGACGAATTGCAATAACTGTACAAATGTTTTCTGCTGGGAAGATTCTGAAAATTGTGTTAACTGTCTTCGTGGATTAAAAGCTAAGGATTGTATTGATATGACTGGTTGTTGGAGTATACAAGTTTCTGGTAATAATAGCTGCTGTACAAATGCTTATGATCTCAAGGGCTCAATCTGGTGTGATGGGGCTCGTTTTTCAGAATACTGCGATCAATGTTTGGAGGTGGATTATTGTTTTGGCTGCGTGAGTTTGCGTAAAAAGAAATATTGTATTTTAAATATTCAATATACAGAGGCAGAATACAATACACTGAAAGAAAAAATTGTGGCTGACATGAAAGCTCGTGGAGAATATGGGAAATTTCCGCCGTATTCATTAGGGCTTTGCCCATATAATCTCTCGACTGCTTCGATTTATTTTCCGGAAGTGACGAAAGAATATGTAGAGGCGAGAGGTGGGTATTGGGAAGAAAAAGAAAGTCAAAAAATTGAAGGTATGTCGACAAGCGAACTGCCAGATTTAATTTCTGATGTTGACGCTTCAATTTCCAAGCAAGCACTTATTTGCCCTGTAACCGGCTGGAGGTACAATATTGCACCTGCTGAATTATCTTTTTTGAAACAGAAAAATATTGCATTACCGCGAGTGCATTTTGATGTCCGAACAAAAGAGCGAATGGTGACGCTCGGCCAAACAAGTGGCGAGGCCTATAAATGCATTTATTGCGCAAAAGATATTGTAGGCTACTATCCAAAGAGTTGGGGGTATCAAAAAATTGCTTGCGAAGAATGTTATCTAAAAGAAATTGCCTAATGAATTTTTTTACTAAAAAAGAATTAGTATTATTTAAAAAGTTGAATACTCCGGCTAAAGTGCAGGATTTTATTAATACTATTCCTTTTAATTTTGAGCATAATAAAATAGATACGATCAAATCTCCTTTGCGAGTTTTGCGTGAAAAGAATTGCCATTGTATCGAGGGTGCGATATTTTCTGCGTATGTTTTATCTTTGCATGGACACAAACCATTATTATTACATTTGAAAACAACTAATGAAGATATGGAGCATGTGATCGCTGTGTTTAAGCAGGACGGGCTCTGGGGTGCAATTTCCAAAACCAATCACTCAGTATTACGCTATCGCGATCCTATTTATAAAAATATTCGTGAATTGGCTATGTCGTATTTCCATGAATATTTTTTGAACAATGGCAACAAAACATTGCGTCAATATTCGAGAACCTTGAATTTAAATATTTTTGAAAAAGGTTGGGAGTCTGAAATGGAAGACCTGTGGGGAATAGACGAAGAGCTCGACAAAATAAAACACTACGACATATTCCCAAAGAAATCGCTAAAGAATCTAAGAAAAGCTGAGAAAATAGAGATAAAGGCTGGGAAGCTTGTAGAACATAAAAGTAAAAAGTAGTTTACCAAATCAAACCCATGGGATTAGTTTGGTAAACTATATAAGTTGCATAATTTTTGGGATAGGTGTAGGATATGAGTACAACTAAATAGTTTTATCAAGAGTGGTGGTAGAGAATTGGCTCTGGGACCCCACAGCAACTTGGCTTCAGTCCTTCGATGGGCTCAGGATAAAGTGCTAACTCCAACCTTTATTATTTAAAGGAAAGATACCGTCATATCTTTCCTAATTATTAGGAATTTTTTTTGTTAAATTTATGAATATCAAGACATGTGAATTTGTGAGTCCATTACACCCAGACAAGATTTGTGATTTTATCGCGGATAGTATTCTCGATGCGTATTTAGCAGAGGATAAGAATAGTCGTGTAGCAACAGAAGTTATGGGTGGACACAATCTTATTACAATCAATGGTGAAGTTACTTCAACTTGTAAGCCTGATTTAGAGAAAATTGTAAAGGGTATCGTTGGTGAGGATTACAAAGTCATAATAAATATTGTTCAACAAAGTCCCGAAATTGCACAAGGAGTAGATACTGGTGGTGCAGGCGACCAAGGGATTATGAAAGGCTATGCAACTAGCGAAACTCTTGAGGCCTTGCCTAAAGAGTACGTGCTAGCGCGCAATCTTTGCCAAAAAGTTTTTGAAGTTTATCCTTATGATGGCAAGACTCAAGTTACAATCGAGGATGGTGTTGTTACAACAGTAGTAGTAAGTTTCCAAAATGCTAAAAATGCAGAATTATTGCCACTTGTAAAAAGTATTATCGAAGCAAAAGAGTATCTGATCAACCCAGCTGGCGAATGGAATCAAGGCGGATTTGATGCCGACACAGGCCTATCAGGACGAAAACTGATTATCGACAATTACGGCCCAGAGGTTCCAATTGGTGGGGGATCATTTAGTGGTAAAGATTATACAAAAGTAGATCGTTCAGGTGCATATATGGCGCGCAAGATTGCTGTAGAATTACTCAAGGCTCGTAATGCAAAAGAAGTGTATACCAAACTTGCGTATGCAATAGGTAAGCCCGAGCCAGTGATGGCAGTTGCGGTAATAGATGACAAAGAAGAGCAAATTACTGGTTATGACTTAACACCAAAAGGGATAAGAGAATTTTTGAAATTAGATACTGTAAGTTATAAAGATACATGTAAGTGGGGGCACTATGGACACAATTTCAACTGGGATTAAATACACTTGCTTAAATTAAATATATGGTACAATAAACACATGGGATACCTATGGATGTCATTTCCCTTTGTCGATTTATTAATAGTTTAAAAATAATATTATGAAAAAATATAAATTATATGTATCATTATTTGCAATTGCAGTAATATTTACAGCATTTTCAGCTTTTGCTGAAGAGGCAAGAGATGGAGTATTGGTTCCATCAGTAAAAGATGAAATTAAAAACAAGAGAATGGAAGTTCGTGGTGAATATAAGCAAGAACGTAAAGATTTGCAAGATGAGCGCGAAGCTATGCGTGAGGGGATAAAAAAGACTCGATTGGAAGGCAAAGAGGGTATAAAAGTTGAAAGACAAAATTTTCAAGAAAAGAGGTCAAATTTAAGAGACCAAAAAAAGGGTGAAGTAGATAATATCCGCCAAGCTACAGCAAGTGATGTTGCAAAATTGCGCGTTGATCTGAAGGCGAAGGTTGAATCAGGTGAAATAAAGAAGGAGGATGCTTACAAAGCATTTAACGAAGCAGCAAAAAAGGAAAGAGAACAAGCAAAAGAAGAGATCAAGAAAGTTCGCGAAGATTTCCAGTCAACAATAGAGGAAAATAAGGACGATGCAGAGGACGTAATAAAGGAGAAAAGGGAAGGTCTACTCCAAAGCATACAAGAAAAGAGAGAATTGTTTAAAGAAGAATTTGAAGCAAAGAAAGAGGAGATGAAAGCAAAGCGCGAAGAAATGAAAGAAGCATTCAAGAAAGATTTAGAGAAAATCAAAGACGAGAAGAAGCAAATAAAAGTTGAAGACATAGCAAACAAAATTGATGAGGCCAATGCCAAGATTACAGAAAATTCATCAAAATTGGTAGACAATATAGAAGCAGTATTGATCAAGATTGAGTCCCGGGCCGACAAAGCAAGTGCAAATGGAGTAGATGTAGCAAACACTCGTGCATTAATTACAAGTGCAGAGTCTGCAATAGCAAATGCTCGCACAGCTATTACTACTCAAGCTGGCAAAGTGTATACAGTTGATATACAGGACGAAGCTACTGTAAAGGAATCTTTGAAAGCTACTCGTGATTTGTTGAAGGCTGATGTAGAAATTATGAAGACTGCAATCAAGTCTGCTCACAAGAGTGTTCGCGCCGCTGCGGAATCATTGAAAGTAATTCCAAAGGTTGACGAACTTGAGGTAAAAGCACAAGCTTCAACCGAGGTAACAGCCCCAATGCCAGTCACAGGTACAAATACAACAGAAACTGAGGTAAAAGTCGAAGGTGAAGTACAAACAACTACTAATTAATTTCTATCTATATGAATAAAAATAATACAATTATTTCAATTATCGTAATTATTGTGGCCATTGTTTTAGGATATTTGTTGTTCAAATATTTTCCAAAGACAAATGACGAAGTAGTAAGTCCTATACAACAGTTAGATACCCAGACTCAAACTGATACTACAACATCTATCGATGAGAATTTGAATTCCATAGATACCAACGCAAGTACAGATGCTGATCTGAAGGCAATTGATACTGAGTTAAATAATCTATAATTTATTTCTTACAAAATCCCCTATGAAAATAGGGGGTTTTGTGTTATAATATGAGAATAAATGGAAAAATATGACTGCATAGTAGTAGGTGGTGGAGCCTCGGGATTGATGGCTTGTGGTAGGCTTGCCGAGCGAGGTTTGCGAGTATTACTTGTCGAGAAGAACAAAAAGCTTGGAGAGAAGTTAAGGATTTCCGGTGGGGGCCGATGCAACATTACAAATGGCGAGAAAGACATTCACAAATTCGTCACTACCTATGGCAAGAAGGGTAAATTTCTTTATTCAATTTTTGATCAATTTAGTCCAGCTGATACATTTAAATTTTTTGAGGGCCGTGGATTACCACTTGTTGTTCAGGCACGGCAACGTGCATTCCCAAACACAGAGAAAGCAGAAGATGTTGTGAAAGTCATGGAGAATTATGCACAAAATGGCAAGGTCACAATCAAGACGGGCTCTCCTGTAACATCTGTCCAAGTCCGACTTGGACAGATTACAAGTTTAAGCTGTGGCAAGAAGGAGTATAAAGCAGATGATTATATTTTTGCAACCGGTGGTGTGTCGCATCCCGAAACTGGTTCGACAGGCGATGGATTCAAATGGCTTGCGGACCTCGGCCACAATATAGCCGAGCCTACACCATCTATTGTACCTATTGCAACTCTGGATGAATGGAGTCATACACTTGCAGGCGTATCATTGTCATTTATGAAGATTACATTTTTTGTTGAAGGCAAGAAGGCATTTTCGAAAACAGGTAAAATACTCTTTACACATTTTGGACTGTCAGGCCCACTTATTTTAAATAGCGCGACTAAAGTTTCCGACCTTTTGTATGATGGAG
>JADLCZ010000054.1 GCA_020846955.1 Candidatus Nomurabacteria bacterium | reverse complement strand
TGTGATATAATCAAAATGGTCAGATTTATTAAGAATTAAGTAGATAAAATATATGGGATTTGAACAAAGTAATATGGATATGCACGGCAATCCAAAAATACCCGAAGGTGTTTATTCGACTAATGAAGAACAAAAGATACCGACAGAAGAAATATTGTTCCCAGATGCAGATAAAGCTCACGAGGAACAAACTGGGGGAGCCGGCTCAACATTTGAGGCTTCTGTAGAAAAGTTAGATATAGAAAAGGATTTTTTTAAAAATCATCAAGTGTAATAAAGTTTAACAAAAAATCCCCGAGAGGGGATTTTTTAATTGTTTTCTATCTTGCGTACTCTACTATTCGATTTTCTCTTATCATTGTCACCCCGAAGGAAAGAGTACTTCCTACGGGGCAGGTTTTAATTTCACCTAACGTGCATACTCTGTTATCCTGTTCTCACGAATCATAGTTACTTTAATCTCTCCAGGATATGTGAGTTCTTCTTCGATTTTCTTTGCTATATCACGAGCCATTTCTTTGGCTTGTAGGTCTGTGACTTTTTCAGGAGTTACAAAGATTCGGATTTCACGGCCGGCTGCAAGTGCATAAGATTTTTCTACACCATCAAATGTTTTTGTTAGAGCTTCCAAATCTTGCAAACGCTTAATATAATTCTCCACACTGTCTCGGCGTGCACCTGGGCGGCCACCAGAAATGTGGTCGGCGGTTTGGACGATTACCGCTTCGATGCTTTCGTGAGGGCAGTCGTCATGGTGAGACTTCATCGATGTTATAATACGTGGGTCTGCACCGAACTTCTGTAATATTCTGATACCAATATCTATATGAGTACCTTGGACTTCGTGGTCGAGAGCTTTACCGATATCGTGTACCAATGCACCGGCTTTGGCAACTGCTACATCAGCACCCAATTCTTGCGCGAGCATACCTGCAATGTGCGCCATCTCGATAGAGTGTTGCAAAACATTTTGGCCATAACTTGTACGGAAATATAGTCGGCCAACAATAGCTACGATGCGTGGGTCTAGATTGAAAATTCCACATTCATAGACTGCTTGCTCACCCTTCTCCTTAATGATTTTGTTTATATCAGCTTGAGCCTTTTCTACCATTTCCTCAATCTTGGCTGGCTGGATACGGCCATCTAGAATCAAATTCTCGAGAGCCAAGCGGGCAACTTGTCTGCGGACAGGATCGAAAGATGAAATCACAATTGCACCTGGAGTTTCGTCGACAATTAATTCCACCCCACTTGCACGTTCAAAGGCGCGAATGTTTCGGCCTTCTTTACCAATGATTTTACCCTTGATGTCATCGGACGGAATATTGACTGATGATGTCATCATTTCGCTTGCAGTGCTTGCAGCGAGGCGATTGATGGAAGTGGATAGAATATCTTTTGCACGGCGATCCAACTTCTCGGCATTGGTTGTCTCCATCTTTTGCATACGTACGAGCAAATCCTCTTCGTATCGGGCTTCGATATTCTTGAAAAGAATTTCTTTAGCATCATCTACAGATAGATGTGCAACTTTCTCCAACTCTTTCTCTTTTTCGGCTTGCATACCATCTACACGCTCCTTGATCCGACGGATTTCGTCGGCTTTGCCTTTGAGACTTTCGACTTCGCGATCAATCTCGGCTTGGCGACCATCGAGAGTCTCTTCCTTTTTGATCAGGCGGTGCTCTGTATGCTTCCACTCACGTTCCTTCTCCTTCTCCTCTTCATGGAGTTCTTTTGTGCGAGCTTCGGCCTTTAGTTTAGCTTCGTCTATTATCTTTTGAGCCTCTTCTTTTGCGCCGATTGTCATCTGCTTGATCTCGAGCTCCATGGAGCCCTTTTTGCCAAGCGAGATAACAAGACGCAAATAATATCCAACACCCACGCCTATTGCTAGGGCGAGGAGGGACAGTATTATTGTTGTTAAATTCATATTAATGGGTTGCCCCATCTCAAAATACCAATCTATTATGATCGTGTTGTCTCTCGAAACTTTAGAATATCTTTCAGAATATAGGTTTGTAAGGCAATTTTTATCATTGTTTAAAGTGTTATAGTGAAACGGAACTTTCTAAACTTTTAAAATTCGATAAACTCATCATACCTGATTTCAGGTATTTTGTCTATATATATTGCAAGTTATCCCCACAATACTTCCATATTATATTTCTTGGTGGTATAATAAATAGATATTATTAGGTTACTTTGATTATTTATTATGAAAAAATTAACTCTTGTTTTCGTATTCCTTTTGGTCGCATGGTTTGGGGTACAGCAAGCACTAGCTGATATAAATACACCACAAAATGTAGTACCATGCGTTCCTACTACAATTCAACCTTGTACAAATTTAGCTCCTTCCCTTGAGGGAAGTTTGCCAGAAATACTTAACCCAACAGTATTAATTAAAAAACCTCTAAAACTTGGGGCAACAGGATTAGCGGTCAAGGCTTTACAACAAATTTTACATGACAAAGGCTATCTCAAGGGTCCAATTGATGGAAAATTTGGATTAAATACAAAAAATGCAATCATAGAAATCCAAAAATTAATGGGTCTGAAGAAAATTGATGGTATTGTTGGACCTGAGACTATGATTAGTATTCAGAAGTCTGAAGAAAAAGAGGAAACTATAGAAATAATTTCTAAAAAGAGTAGTAATAAATTGTTTAAAGATTACGCATGTAAAGAATCGACAGAAGGCAAGTTGTCTATCTGGACAGGAGAGACATACGATAAAGCACAGGAGTATCTCTACAGACTTTCAGATGTTTGGTCTACAACAGATGGAATAAATTGGGAAAAGGAAGCAAACACTACAAAAATGGGAGAGGGTTCAGAGAGGATGATCGTAAAAGTTAAGGACACAATATATTCTTTTGGTGGTAAATATAAGCCAACAGGAGGAGAATCTGATACCGCAATTTATAAATCAACAGATATGGTGAATTGGACTTATGTTGGAGAAACACCAAATTTCTCACGATACTTTGATAAATCTGCAATCTACTTTGGTGGAAAATTTTGGATAATATCGAGCGAAGAAACAACTGGTGGTGGGGTGATGGGCATATGGAATTCATCAACAGGGGAGAAGTGGACCAAGGTTGCAGATGCTCCTTGGGATGGATTGAAAAAGAATTCTGTTTCAAATGAGAAAAGTGGATATGATAGTAATAGTCTGGGTGCATATGTTATAGGAAATAAAATGTTCTATTTGGTGTATGATCGTGGAACTATGACTATTTTCTCAAGTAGCGATGGCAAGAAATGGACAAATGAAGGAGCTCTTGTAAATAGTAAAGATAATTCTGATTTCAACATTGGTACAAACACAAACCCAAGTCCGGTTGTCTATAATGGTAAAGTTTGGATTATGTCCACAATAGTTGGAACAAGTGACCCAATCGTAATTAATACATCTAATGGTAAAAGCTGGAACTTGGTTTCAAGCTCAAAAACAAATTTTGTCCCTGGGTATTACTCAAGTGATGTAGTATTTAAGAATAAATTATGGAAGATTGGCGGCATGAATAATGCAAGTAGTAATGACAATACTATTTATTCATCAAGTGATGGAATAGAATGGGAAAAAATGGAAGTCAAAGGGGTATCGGGATTTCCAGGTCCAGCAGATAGGTATTTAGCAGGGGCGATGAGTATGGAGAATATTAAAACAAAAGCGACTGATCTTAAGATTGAAAGAGAATATAATGCAACTAGTTTTTTTACAGGTAATGATGAAAAAGGAACAACGCTTGGAAAATGGAAATTATATGCTGAATCAGGAAAGAATACAAAAAATACAGGTGATATAATTATTTCAACACTTAGCTTTCTTGGTACAGATTACAAATCTTCACTCGGTAATGAATTCTCTACACTGGAGAGCTTATCAAACATCAAAATATATATTAATGATGTAGAAGTAGGGTCAATTTCCAAATTTGGTGGTCCATTTTATGATAAATCTGGCAAGACTGCACTACCACAAACTATAATTCTTGATAAACCATACACAATAAAGAATGGTGAAAATGTATGGGTCAAACTTACCGCAGATTTCCCTGCACCGAAGTTCAAGAACTATGAAATGAGGACATGGCTTGCTGGTGTTGGTTTTTCTAATGCTTATAATACACCTTGTAGTGTTTATACCGATGACACCTCGGGTGGTTTTGATAAATCTCCCGGAAGAACTATTTATTATAACCGATAAAACTAATTTAAGGTCAAATTATTATCAATATTAATTATCCGTTTTACGGAAAAAAATTATGAAAAAGTTATCAATGTTTTTAATGTTTAGTTTGTTTCTCTTTGTTGGGGTTCATTACGCGAATGCAGCCGCGTATACAACTGATTTTACTAATTGTGTAAAAACTTCAACTAATCCTTGTACTAATCCTGGTATGGAGCAGTTAAATAAGGAAGTTCTTGGAAATAATAATTCAGGTGGTATGTCAAATAATACAGGATCAAAATCTACTTCATCCACTTCAAAAAACACATCAAGTTCTAGCTCAAGCTCAAGTTCAAAATCAAGTACAACTTCATCAAATACTAAAACAACAAGTAAATCAATGTACAAAATGTTGAAATACGGCATGTCAGGACAGGAAGTGACAGATATGCAAAATGCTCTTATTGCCAAGAAGCATTTAAAAGGGACAGCAAGTAATAAATTTGACAGTGCGACACTCACTGCATTGAAAGCATTCCAAAAGGCTATGAAATTAAAAGTAGATGGAATCGCAGGCGATGTAACACTAGCAGCACTATTCAAGAAATAATTAGATAATAAAAAAACACCCGTATGGGTGTTTTTTTTATTACCTTTTTATTTTAAAGATTTTGGTTTGGAAATTACATCGTCTACTAGATTGTATTTCTTTGCTTCTTCGGCTGTCATCCAGTTGTCACGGTCGGCATCCTTCTCGACTTGAGCTGGTGTCTTGCCAGTATTTTTCGCCAAGATTTTATTTAAATTCTCTTTTATTCTCAATATATGTTTGGCTTGAATCTCGATATCACTTGCTTGGCCTTCTGCACCACCAAGTACTTGGTGTATCATGATTTCAGAATTTGGTAATGCAAATCTTTTACCCTTTGCACCAGCCGAGAGTAATAGTGAGCCCATAGATGCAGCAACTCCTACACAAATTGTAGATACATCGGAGCGGACGAAATTCATAGTATCTAGTATTGCCATACCAGCAGATACAGATCCACCTGGAGAGTTGATGTATAGATAGATATCCTTTTTGGAATCCATATGGTCTAGATATAATAATTGCGCTACCACCAAGTTGGCAATATGGTCATCTATTGCGCCTGCTAGGAATATAATGCGCTCATTGAGTAGGCGAGAGTATATATCATAAGCTCGCTCACCATTTGTTGTTTTTTCTATAACCGTAGGAATCAACATAGTTTATATAATGATTAATTTTAATAATGTAACTTACTTAATAGTACCACGTCTCGCCCCGTAGGAAGTAATCTTTCCTATGGGGTAACTGTTGGGATTAACATAAATAAGTATAAGGGGTTAGTATAAGTATAAGGAAATGCATGAATAGTATAGCAAAGTAAGGGATTTTTGGCTAGACACTTGACCCTGTCACTCGCGAGCGACGGGGTTGACAAAAGGGTATAGATAGTGGTATAATATACAAAAATATATCGACAATGAAAAAAGCATTCAGAATACTCGTGATTTTCACCCTAGTGGTGACAAGTTTATCATCTTGTAAAAAGGAAGGCGGGGTACAGCCAAATGTATCAGTAGGTGTTAACAACGGTGGTGTTTGGGTAAGTATCTCCTTCGGGGGATACAATGGTGGGGGATATTATTACCCCAACGGTTATCCAAATAATTGGTCTCAATCTAACGAATTTAGTTTCGTTGGTTACATGTGGACCAACCCTATCAGCAATACAAACCGTCCAGTTTTTACCAGCGATGGTAAAACTCTGGTTGCCCCAAATGGTGGCATCGTAGTGGCAAACATTAGGCCACAAATGATGACCTACCTATCTTATGATCCTTCAAAGACTGTCCTAGTACCTGTCGTAATTACAATGCGATACGATTTACAAAGACAGCCATATTATGTAGTTGAATAGACTGCAAATATGCTAAATAAAAAAAATCCCAGCTTTTCAGTTGGGATTTTTTTTATCTCATTTTCTACTGAGAACTCAAGAATGCAAAAACTTTTTCATTTGTGAGCATTTGCTCTACATATGCACGAGCGCGGAGTGGATCTGCGTCTTTGTACATTTTTGTAATTTGATCAGTTTCTTTTTCTATATCGTCGTCACTTGGTTTGAGGTTTTCTTTCACTGAGATGTCATGAATTATGAGCTCAAGCATTGCACGCTTCTCGGCATCAGAGCGCCATTCTTTCGATACATCTTCCATTGTTTTACCAATTTGTTTGAAATAATCTTCAATCTTGAATCCCATATTTGTGATATCAGACTCGAGCTTGTACATCATTTTCTGGATCTCAGAATTTATTAAAATTTCTGGAACCTCACACTTTGCTCCAGCGAGGATATTCTCGATGATTGCCATACGGATTTTGTCTTTGGCTTGCATTTCCTTTTCTATTTTGATGTTGTCGCGGATTTTGTTTGTGAATTCCTCAACTCCCTCAAATTTGCCAAATGATTTTACAAACTCTTCATCTACCTTTGGTAGTTGTTCTTCTGTAAGCTCAGGGTGCTTCTCACCCTCTACGTGCTCATGTGCTGGCATTGCTTGGTGAGCGCGCATGCGGCGCAAGTCACCTATTACCTTTGTGACATCTGCTTCTTCAACTGTGACTTCTTTTTTGTTGTCAGGTTTGTTGTTCTCTTCTTTTGCGATTTTTTTGTAATCTGGAAGTGTAATTTCGGGAATCACAGCAGTCTTGATCTTGAATTCTAGATCGTTACCCTTGGCAATCTTTGTAATTGTGATTTCTGGGCGACCAATTGCATCGATTTTGTTCTCCTCCAAAATCTTTGGGTATGCATCGGATATTGCCATCTCGGCCATTTCTTCACGAAGCATCATTTCATTGATGTTTTGCTTGAGGATATCAACCGGTGCTTTGCCTTTGCGGAAGCCTGGGATTTCCATCCTTTCACCGGCACGGGCTAGGGCTTTTGTCTCATAACTTTCTAGTGTTTCGGCTGAGATAGAACTTATAATTTCTACCTCGCTTTTTGCGAGTTTGTTGATTGTGGTTGTCATAATTTTTTAGTCTAATTTTGGTGCGTAATCTTTTTGGTATTTTTCTGCACATTCTTTGATCACTTTAATTGCTTCATCTTTGTTGTGGAATGTTTCTACTTTTCCTGTACCTGGTTTTTTTAGGGCTTTTATATTTTCCCAAAAATATTGAGTTTCTTTTTTGAAATATTCACCCAAGTCATCAATTGAATTTATATGATCAGAACGTTTGTCGTCATTGAGTACTGCAATTATTTTGTCATCTACTTCTCCACCGTCTATAAATTTCATTACACCAATAATCCTTGCCTCTACAAGAGACCCTGGTACCAAAGGCTCAGTAATGTTTACTATCTCGACATCGAGTGGGTCTCCATCGTAATCCCAAGTCATCGGGATTGCTCCATATGTAAAAGGATATGAAAGAGTAGAATATCCAACACGGTCAAGTTTGAGTTGCCCGCTTTCTGTAATAAGCTCGTATTTATTTATAGTACCTGCAGAGACTTCGATAATTGCATTTATAATCCCTTTTTCTTCATCAACAAAAGGTGGTAATACATGCAAAAGATTGTACATGAATTTACTTGGTTTTTGATTTATGTTTGCCATTTGGTTAGGTTCTAGTTGCTCGGTTCTAGCTTCTAGGATAATTAATTTATAATTTTTTACTAGTCCCTAGTTGCTAGAAACTAGTTACTAATTTATTCTGTCCCATCATCGACTAGGCCATCTTCTATCATTATATCATCTTCAGTATCTTCTCCACCACTACCGGCTACAGGCATACCTTTGATATCGATTCTCCAGCCAGTCAATTTCGCAGCTAGGCGCACATTTTGACCACCCTTACCGATCGCAAGTGATAGCTGGTCCTCAGCAACTTCGACTTCGGCTTTGTGATTTTCTTCGTCAATTTCTATATTTGTAACATTTGCAGGAGATAATGCGCTTGCGACGAACTCCTTTGGATTCTCGGACCAAGGTATGATATCAATCTTCTCACCACCCATTTCACTCATGACTGTTGTTACGCGGATACCCTTTTGCCCTACACATGAACCTACTGGGTCGATATGGTCATCATTGGAGTATACTGCAATTTTGGATCGTGAGCCTGGCTCGCGGGCGATGGACTTGATTTCGACAACACCTGATGCGATCTCGGGAGCTTCGAGTTCAAACAATCCTTGGATCAATTTCGGATTTGTACGAGAGAGTTTGAGGTTGATTCCGCGAGGAGATTCCTCGACACTATATAAGTATGCACGAATACGCTCACCACGACGATAGAATTCCCCTGGGATTTGCTCTTCCGGAGGCATGATGCCTGTCGCACGATCGAATTCTATATATACAACACCACGCTCTACTTTCTGGACGAAGCCGTTGATAATCTGGCCTTCTTTGCCACCGTATTCTGTCATTACAGAATCTCGTTCTGCTTCACGAATCTTTTGGATTATAACTTGTTTAGCTGTTTGGGCTGCGATGCGACCGTAATCTTCTTTGGTTTCAAGAGGGAAAATTATTTCTTCTTCCAATTGAGCGTCGCTCTTGATCTTTTTGGCGTCATTTATCATTATGTGATGCTCTTCATTGAATCGAACTCTTTCGTCACCTTCCTCAATTTCTTCCTCCTCCTCACCCTCAACTACAAAGCGTACCAAAGAATCATCTACCACAATCTTGACTTGGTAGAATTCTGTCTCACCTGTATCCATATTGAAGTGGGCACGGATAATCTGACCTTTTTTGCCGTAATCTTTCTTGTAGGCGGCGGCCATAGCTTGTTCGATGGCTTCCAATATTTTCTGTTTAGGTATTTTGCGCTCTTGTTCCAGTTGTTCGAGAGCTGATTTCATTGTTTTGAGATCTAACAT
>JADLCZ010000053.1 GCA_020846955.1 Candidatus Nomurabacteria bacterium | reverse complement strand
GCATCCACCATATGCTCTTAATTTCCTATTAGGAAATTTGAAAACCACACAACAAAATATTGCTATTTTGGTTTATTCTCAATTATTTCAAAACCGCTTTCGAAATAATAAAGAGCTTATATATTTATCCTGTCACTCTCGAGTGACGGGATTTACATTACATTTTCCCCGCCTTGCTTTGCGGGGATCTATTTCTCACTCGATAAAAGACCCTAAAAAAATTTAGGATAACAGTGAGCGAGAATAGAATTCAATTATCAAGGTATCAGATGAAATTAAAAAACCGCCTTCATGGCGGACAAATAAAACAAAAAAGTGCTTTATTTTTTCCGCTTTGTTTTGGTGATTTCTTTTATTAACATCGTGAAGCTATTCTATACTAAGCCGTATTAGAAGTCAAGTTTTTAGCCAAAGCACTAAAATAGCCTAAAAATCCCTTCTTTTTGAAGGGATTTTTAGGCTATTTAGCCTTGAGTATTCGCTCTCGGAGGGCGCTTGAGGAGTAGTTGTGATTACGGCTATTAAAGATAACTTTTATTGGCAACTCCTTGCCGGTAAAATACTTCCCTTTCCAATCAGCTCCGAGGAAGCGAATATGGGGATTGATTTTCTTTAACAATTGTACTAATTCTTTTTCTGTTTTGTATGTGATTATTTTGTCGATATATTTGCATGCTTCTAACTGAATTTTTCTTTCTTTCAGAGTTTGGACTGGTTTATTTTTTTCTTTACGATCAATGTTTGGATTAATCTGTAACCCCACAATTAAAAAATCGCATTGCTCGCGACATTCTTTGAACATCAAATAATGTCCGGCATGAGTGATATCAAATGCTCCGCAAGTAAATCCGATTATTTTTTTATTTTTTTCCAACATATAAATAAGTCTATACGAAAATTTACTTTTTGCAAACTACATACAAAGCAAAAACTAGTGATACACATTTTAGCATATGCTAAAATGTGTATCACTTATGATAAATTATTTGCAAATCAAAAAGCCCCCAAAAGGGGCTTTTTGAAAAATAAAATAAATTATTATTTTGAAGACATTTCTTCAGAGATATTGTGCACTGTTCGGCCGGCAACATCTTTGCCGCCCAATCCAAACGCAAGTCCTCCAGCGATCGCAAGCATAGCCACGATACCAGTGAATAGAATCTGCATAAATTGTGCAGCAATTCCAAGTTCTGATAATGCAATTATGAATGCAAATATCCATATAGCGTAGTGTGTGATTGTTCCGAGCAAGTTCGCTGAATGTGAATTAGCAGCTTTGGCACTTGCTACCACTATCTTCTTCATTGCGTCAGCAATTACTCCAGCGATTACCAATACCAATGCTGCAATTACAACCTTTGGTAGGTAGAACAATACTGATTCACGTAGGAAATCGTTAACTTGTGTAAGACCTAGGATTTCAAGTGATGTCATCAAGAATACTACGATGATAAACCACTTTACGATTCCCCCTAGAAATCCTCCAACATTGAGTCTCATTCCAGCACGGTTCATCAAGTCGTTTGCACCTGCACTCTCGAAAAGCTTGTTTACTTTCAAAACGTCAAGTACTTGGCTGATAGCCTTGCCAATAACAGAACCAACAACCCATCCCACTATAAAAATAATGAGTGCTACAATCAGATTTGGTACGAAGCCTATGAATCCATACCACAAATTGTAGAGGGACGCACTAAATACTTCTCCCCATGTTTGTATAAACATAAATAGAATATATAAAAAATAAATAATAATTAATAAGTACACATAAAGCTTCGACCTTTTATAGTACCTACTTATTATACCAAATATTTACTAGTTTTTGGCAATATATGTGGATAACTGCCCAGTATTGATTATTTTAGAATGAGGAAAATCGAGTACATCAAGGACCAATTTGTCATACATATTGATACGGTAAATAAATTCGGCAGTATCTAGCACTATATAATCAAGCTCTTTCCCGATTTCGACCTCGAGACCCTTCACGATTTGTTGTATTATATTGCGCTTGAGTTTATCCCCTACTATTAGTATATCGGCACGGCTTTCAACATTCCCTATAAATACTCCGGCTACTACCATCAATTTGATCTTGCCGACTGGTTTGAATTTCTGAACAATATCTTCATGAAGAAGCAGATTTGGGTCCACGAGCAAATCTTTGATTGGTTTGAGGTATTGGAAATCTTTGTTTAATACATATCCAGAAACTTTCTTTTTGGATCCGCGACTTCCTGCAACTGTTATAATTTTTACTTTTATAAAGCCAAGCGATATTAATGATGTGATTTCTCTTCTTGCTCCCGCCCGCAATACTCTACTACGACTAGTTATCTCGTCGATAGTAAAAACTTGATCAGTATTTAGCAAGAATAAGCGCATAATTTTGATCCGAGCTTGCCCCCCAAATAATTTAGCCAATGTATCCATTGGCACAGTATACGCCAACAAAAAGCACCCCGCAAGGGGTGGTTTTTGTATTGATAAATAAGCTTATTTTTACTTATTTCAAAGTAACTACAGCACCAGCGCCTTCCAATTGCTTTTTGAAATCTTCTGCGTCGGCTTTCTTCATACCGTCTTTTAGTACTGCTGGAGCACCATCTACTAGATCTTTCGCTTCTTTAAGTCCAAGAGCCAATACTTCCTTTACAACCTTCATAACTGCGATCTTTGTCTCGCCTGCACTTGTAAGCTCAACTGTGTAAGTGCTCTTCTCTTCTGTAGCTTCACCTGCACCTGCGGCTGGTCCTGCTACAGCTACCGCTGCTGCAGAAACTCCGAATTTTTCTTCAATTGCTTTTACTAGCTCATTGAGTTCTAGAACTGAAGCATTTTCCAATTCTGTAAGAAATGAATTAAATTTTGACATAATTTTAAGATTAGTTTCTAGCTACTAGGTTCTAGTTTCTAGAAAATAATAAATAATAAATAATAAATGTTTTTGATACTAGCACCTAGAAACTAGTTACTAGAACCTTTCTGGCTGGCTACTGCATTCACTGCAATTGCCAAACTCTGAAGTGGGGACTTGAGCAAGTATGCAATTTGACTGAGCAATACCTCGCGTGGAGGAATTGTAGCAATTTGCTCCATTTGAGCTTTATCCATATATTTTCCTTCAAACACTCCTCCGAGAATTGAAACATTCTCTTTGTGAGTTTTCTGGAAAGCATACACTTCTCGTGCTGGTGCCAATAGGTCTGTACCGTAGGCAAAGGCTATCTGGCCATCAAGTTCGGGCATTGTCCCCTCTATTCCTTGAGTTCCGAGTGCACGCTTCAAAAGAGTCTTTTTGGCTACTGTGTATCCAATACCCTCTTTCTGCAAACTTCTTCGTAATGTATTCGAATCAGCCACTTTGAGCTTGTCGAATTTCACAAAGACAGCTGATTGTATACCTTTGAGGTTACCCTCGATAGAGTCTACAATCTCTACCTTTTTTTCTTTTTTTAATGCCATATTGTTAGCTTCTAGGGGCTAGGTTCTAGGGACTAGCGGACGCCAAACCCAAAACTAAATCCTAAAAGCTGATTGAATAAATAAAAAATCGACCTGCCGGCCGTATAGAGAAAACACATATTTGTGTATTCACCTCGGAAGGGCTTATAGTTAATTACGAATTAGTAATTACGGATTACGAATTAATGCATTTAAACTCGTAATTTGAAATTCGTCATTCGTAATTGATTCTGCCTTCTGTCTACAGCTTACGAAATACATACTATCAAAAGTCCAAATTTTGTCAACTTCGCGTATAGGTTCACTAGCTTGGACGGAATCTTAGTGAAGTCGGACTTCCTTATTTATAGTGGTTGATTACCACAAGTGTTATCAAGCCTACGAGTATCATAGCGGTAAATCCTAGTATTACTCTTACTGTATGCTTGGTTATCATACACTTATTATACACCAAAAATATAAATACCCGAATTAATTTAGAAATTCAGATTTTATAATCCCAATCAATTCATTTTTTGGGATTTTTATCTCCACTTCCCCATCTTCATTTGAAAGTCCATTTGTTTCGTTGAAAAGAAATACAAGTCCATCTTTCGTAGCTACATATGGTAATGTATCAATATTTTCTTCGATTATAATTTCTTCAATACTGGAATCGAAATTTGTATTAGGATTATTTTTCTGATATTCATTAAAGCCGATTTTTAATTTATCACTAATTATTTTCTTGTAATTCTCTTTGTTCGCAACTAGATCTACCAATGCCAATTTATTACCATCTGTATCATAAGTAAATGTCTCTATGCTATATATACCATGCACTCCTCCGCTACCGTATATGACAAGCTTATGGGTAAATAATTTGTTGCTAAATGTATAGGAATATTTAATCTCTAAGCTACATTCATACATGGCCTTGTCGGCTTTCTTTTTAGATTGGGCTTCGGTCAGATTCTCCTCATCGTTTAGACACCAGAATTTATCGGCCTTTTCTTTTGCGAAACTTGCTATGTCCGCCACACCCACAACATCACCTTTGGGATATTCTATATTAATCTCTTTGTACCAAGTAGGTTTGGAAATTAGAGATTCTTTTTCAACCACAATATCATCAGGAAAAGTTTTTATATTCACAATTTCCTTTGGGTCATCTTTGCTCTGCAAGCTCTGTGATGCGTCGAACTTGTAATAGAAATAGCCCAAGATTGCCACCATCAGTATGACAAAAAATATATTTACCTTTTTACTCTTCTTGCGAGCCATACATTTATTATACCATTATTCTACGTACACTGGGTATGGCTCGAGTGTCATATTTACCCCACCCTCATAACCTTCAGGGAAATAGCTCAATACGCCATACCACCAAGAATCTGTTTGCGGAACAGTAAATGCAGGGTTGTGATTATAGTCCGCACTCCAACCACTGTACATATCTTTATTTACATTTTCTACATCAATATGGCCTTCTTCGTACAATGTTCCGTCTTCAAGTGACATATTATATGAATATCCTGTAGCATCCCACTGTATTTTCATTTTATAAACACCATCTGGTACCCATTGTAGGTTTCTCTCAAGAGATGGGATAAATAGATCATCCGATTCAAAACCTTGCAGTGGATTGGTCTTGAATATGCCATGAGCAATACACACAGAGCAGAACATTGTTGGTCCACCAAAATGCTTCATCGTATATTCCTCTTTGAGATAATGATCAACATATGTATCTATCCAATCATAAAATACAGTCCCGTTGAAATACCAAACTCGCCAATTATTTCCATCACCATTACCTGTGCCATATCGATAAACCGAATCATATATGTATGTTGCGACTTTTACTGTGCGAGTTGCCGTGGCAGTATTGCCAGCTACGTCTGTCACTTTGTATGTGATCGTATACGTGCCCTGCTTAGTAGTATCTACTGTCCCATCTATAATAATATTTGCACTTATATCTCCATCTGTATCGTCAACTGCTGTAGCGCTAAGTTCCGAATAACTTGCATTCAATTTCAGAATCATTGGATTGGCGCCGACAATAGTAATTGTCGGGGCATTTGTATCCGGAGGAACAACAACCGGAGTTTCCTCAACTACAGGATCTGGAGGTGGTGGTGGATCTTGTGTATCATTATGATGGCTTCTACTGTGAATATTACTTAAAACTTCTTTTACAACTGGCTCTATGATTGGCTCAGGTGCTGGAGGCATAAGCGGAGTAACAGTAGCCAATATTTCCGGAGTTTCTATCACGACTTGTGGAATAATATCTGGTTTGATCTCTATTAATTTCGCAATTGGCAAGATTGGATTCTCTACATTTATTATCTCAGGATTTGTATTCTCGGGACTAACTGCATCGATCGCATTTGCTTGATTCTTGGCACCAATACCGAGTGCAATATTCTTGATAGATTTACCAAATTTCCCTACTGCTGAAACCGTAGCATTGGTCGCAATCTGAGCACCTTTCAAGACGCCATTACCAAATGCAATACTTGCATCAACCATTGCTGTTCCTGCAATCTTGCTTGCATTTAATCCAGCCAGAAAAGTATCTCTAGCTATTTCTGATCCTGCAACTATATATTTACCAGTTATGAGCGTACCTTGCAAAGTCTTATCAGCTAGAGGATCTGCAACTTTTAGTACCACCTTTTCAATTTTGTGACCGAGTGTTAATTTCTGTGGAGCAATACAATTGGAATTTATATCTTGGATATTATTTGTTTGTAATTTTTTAAGCGAGGCGTTAATATCAGAAACAATTCTAGAAGCTTGGTATTCTAAATATATATCCGAGAATCCATGCCCATTATTACCCGGCTGTGATGGTATATGAATATTAGGTGGAAGAATAGATACATTATGATTCAAGACTTTACGGGGTAAACTTGCGATCACTGTATCCGTATCTGAAGTTAAGTAATTTCCCCCGCCTGCTACATAGCTTGCAGGACTCGCTACGCCATACATACCAATAGATTGCACAGGAACACCGCCTTCGATTCCGGCGACTTTGTCATAGAAATTGTTGGCATAAAAATTACCTTGTGAATGGGCAACTAGAAGTAACTTTTGTGTTGTTACCTTCTGGCTTGCATCATTAAGTATTTCGGTCAAATCATAGTCCGACTTCTGTCCAAAAAGTCCCTGAGCCACAGCATCAAAAAGATCCCCCACCCCAGCAAGATGACTTTCGTTATGCACAAAATCTACGGTTAAGGGTTGATTATTGTAAGTGCTGTCTAATTTACGTTGTAATGCACGTTTATTTTGAGTAGCTTTTTCTTCGTTTGTAAAAATTCCATTTATAGTTAAAATAGTATATCCATCTGTGGAACAAATTTGAGCGAAAGCTAAATTCGGTAAGATAAATATCGTTAGTATAATCAAACCTATTTTGCATTTTGCAAAAAACAATCTCATTTTGTTTTAATTAGGTAAACTTGAATAATCAATATCACAAACACGATCTAATGATTTATAACTGCCTATATTTTTATAAAATTCGGTTCTATAATTTTTTCTATCTACTGTATTGAATTGTTTTTCTTCTACAAATTTATTTAAAATTTCAGTTTCTACGCTAAATTTATCTAGATCTTCTCTTGAGAAAATATCTCCAATGCATACATAAGCTCTATCTTCTTCTTGTGTCACAGCAATTACTGTCTCCTCATTCACTATCGGCTGAGTTACTTCCATCTGCAATGCTAGTGCATATTGCAATAGGACAGCGCGAGTTTTTACACTATTTGGATACTCTTTAAATATTGCGAGTTCTACGTCATCTCTTATTCCGTTTTTGTTGACATCTATCCCTTGTACGGTTGCGTCTGCTTGAGCTCCTGGGTCAGGTGGCAAGTTGGTCCCTAATACATCCGCCATTTGTAGTTTCGTACTATGAATCTTGGCAACTTCTACATTTGTTTTATCTAAATTATAAAAATGAAAAACTCTTATAATTACTACAATCACAAATCCAACAAGAATAACAATTCCAATCCACTTTAGAACTTTCAATATTTTTTTTAACATCTAATAATTATCCCACACCTATTAAAAAGCGTAAATATAAAACTCGCAATACCTGTGGATAACTTTTTTCAGACGTCGGACGTCTGAAAAATTATTAAGGCAATAGATCCTCTTCTTCCAAAGTTGTGTTTCCTCTTTCTTTGCGAATCATATCTACAACTTTCATACATTCATTTTTAAATTTTTTATTATCTCCATAAAACTCTAAAATTCCTTCAGCTTCTTTTTTAGAAACTAGGTCAAAAGCTAGGTTGTCATACTCTCTATCACTAGCTAAAACTAAATGTCTTTTTTCCTCTGGAATATCATGTATCAAATAATTTATATTTACATAAGGTCTAATTTTCAAAATATATTGATCGGTATCTATTAAATGTGATTTAAATTTTCCTTGAAACAAAACTCCACTACGATTATATGTTATATTAAAATACTTTGTATATCCGCCAATTAAACGCTTTATAAATTCAGAAATACCACCTTCTACTTCTTGTTTTAAAATAAAATGGAAATGGTTTGGATTTAAACAGTAACAAACAATAGAGACAAGGGGTTTCTTTTCTTTTTGCAGACGTCCGACGTCTGC
>JADLCZ010000052.1 GCA_020846955.1 Candidatus Nomurabacteria bacterium | reverse complement strand
GCGCCGATCAAAGACTCGAAGAAGTAAGCTCTACTTCATCCGTACAAAGGCTGTAAAAGAAGTAAAGAAGAGACTCAAGAGTATCACACTTTCAAAAGAAGAATCAAACGAAGAATCACTACAATCAGAAAGCTAATCAAAAATCCGACGTAAGTCGGATTTTTGATTATATTAATTAGTAGACTCTATTACCTTGAGGTGATATAATATAAGTATGGTGAAGAGGGGACCAAAACCAAAGAAGATCATAGATACAACCTGGCGACCAAACCTAGCATATGCGATTGGTCTATTGGCAACTGACGGGTGTTTAGCGAATGATAATTTACTGATTGATCTAACATCAAAAGATAGAGAGCAGTTGGAAAATTTCTCTAGATGTCTCGGGGTAAAATTTAATGTTGGGACTAAAGAAAATGGTGATGGACAAAAGTGTTTAAGGGTTCAATTTAAAAATAGAATTTTTTATGATTTTCTTTTGTCAATAGGATTAACTCCAAAGAAATCATTAACTATGGGACAACTAGCAGTACCAGAAAAATACTTCTTTGATTTTTTAAGAGGATGCTTTGATGGAGATGGATGTTTCTATTCCTATTGGGATCCAAGATGGAAATCAAGCCATATGTTTTATCTTGAATTTGTTTCTGCAAGTAAAAAGCACATAACTTGGTTGCAAAGGGAAATAGAAGTAAAAACTAATGCGCATGGGCACATAACAAATAATGGTAGAAATTCTACACTTCAACTAAAATACGCGAAAAGAGAAGCCCTAGCAATAATAAAAAAAATGTACTATAATCCAAAAGTTGTTTCCTTGTCTAGAAAAAAAATTAAAATCAAAAAAGCTTTAAAGATAGAGGACAAGCAACAGAAAAAGTATAGATAATGCGCAGGTGGTGTAACGGTAGCCACGCAGCCTTGAGGTGGCTGTGCCTGCAAGGGCGTGGAGGTTCAAATCCTCTCCTGCGCACTCGAAGTAAAAATCTGATATCCTGTAAGGATCAAGATTCCTCTCTCTAGCACAAAATGTGATATAATTTAATATATGTTTCTTGCATTTATGTACATACTACAATGGATTTTGGTATTATTTTTTTTCATCATACTTTTTGTGATGCTTGTTTGGATGTACAGTGGTATAACTTCCAAGGTACCTTTTATTTCTGTACCACTATCGATCTTACCCGATATTGAAAAAGCTCTTGATATACAATCCGACAGTGTTGTGTATGATCTTGGTTGTGGAGATGCAAGAGTTCTACGGTATCTCGCGAAAAAGTATCCAAGTGCTACATTTATAGGGATTGAAAACGGAGTTTTTCCATACTATGTAGCAAAGACGATTTCTTGGTGGAACAAGAAAATGGGCCACGGTGATAATGTTCAAATCTTAAGACAAGATTTTTTTAAACACGATCTATCTAAAGCTACACATATATTTGTATATTTATATCCACAAATCATGGATGACATGTTGGGCAAATTGGAAAAGGAGTTGCCACCTGGGGCACGAATGGTCTCGGCTACATTTAAATTTACTCAAAAGGCTCCAGTTGCAGAAATTGACTTACTTAGGAAGAAGAGACAGCTCGCAAGATACTTAATTGCCTATGAATTTTAAATATTGATGATATAATATAATTATGATAAACGAAGATCTAATAAAATATATTGATGCTCAAAAATTAAGAGGAGTATCACGCGAAGACATATCGCTCAAATTATCAAATGTTGGATGGAAGACAGAAGATATTAATGAAGGGTTAGAAAAATTTTTTCCAACATTTACACCTACTTCAACCTTTACTCCACCCGAGCCACTTAAGCCAAACTTAATGCCAAAAGTTGTAGGCCCTGCTGGAGCCCTCCCAATAAAGAAAATTGAAGTCTCACCAAACTTAAATCCAAGTCCTATCCAAGACCCACGGACCAACTCTTTTGATAATTTTCGCCCAGAGCAGAAGGTACAACCAGTCGTTACCGCAAATATAATGTCTCCTGGGCCCTTGCCACAAGGAGCCGTCACAGCTTCTTATAGGAAGGATTACCAGAATTTAGAGACCGTAAGCGGTGAGCCCAAGAAGCATTGGGGACGATTCATTGCAGTTTTGATTATTGTATTATTATTACTCGGGGGAGGAGGAGTAATTTTTGCGAGTGTTAAAGGATACATCAACCTTCCGTTTGAAATTCCATTTCTTAAACCAACTCCAGAAAAAGCAATGGCAAAGATGATGAGTAATTTCTCTGCAATGAAAACTCTTCATCATGCTACAGATCTAGAGCTTTCTGTAACAGTTGAAGAATTAAACTCAATGAAAGATAGCACTGTGCTTGATTCTAACAATAGCCTGGATAAAGATTTAGAGTCTGATAAAAAGGTAGCTATGACAAACAAGGTTAAAATCAAGACTGATATGGACGTAGATTTTACAAATCCTGAATCAATAAACCTGAATGCTGTCACCAATGGAACTATATCTATATTTGGTGGCTCTAGTATTAATTTAGATAGCGAGTTTAGAATGATCAACAAAACTTTTTATATGAAAATTCCAGATATAGGAATGATTAATGAATTTGCAGGGGAGCCAAATTCTTGGATTTCTTTCAATGAGAATGACTTGAAAGAGCTATTAAAAGAGCAATCTCTAGTTTCGTACGATGAGGCAAAATTAAAAAAAATCAAAACGTTGATAGAGGATACTAAGTTTGTAGAAAGTATTACTGAAGTAGGCATTGAGACAATCGACAATGAATCAACTCGTCACTATCAAGTTCTTGTCAACAAAGAAGCATTAAAGAATTTTGTTTCAAGAATGATAGATATATTAAATGAATCAGAGCTCAATCTACAAAAGGCAGAAATTCTTTCCCAGATGGATTCTATTGATGAAATAAAGGCAGATATTTGGGTAGTGAAGGCAAGTTTTGCTCCAAAGAAATTCACTTTTATACTTTCTACAAAAGATATAATTATTAAAGATTCAATGAAAGTAAAAGGCAAAATAACAATAAATTCTGTTATCTCAAAAATCAATGAGAAAGTTACCGTTGACGTCCCTGAGGTTTCTCGCTCAATGGTGGAGATTATTAATAAGAGTAAACTAAAAAGCAAGGACGCTGCAATAAAAGCAAATTTAGCAAACACACGAGTTTATGCAGAATCATTTTATGATAAAACAAAAAATTCATATGGTAAGGCAAATTTAGATGGTAGTTGTATAACTCCTGCAAAAAGTTCAATGTTTGAGAATTCAGAAGCGATAACAGAACTCCTTAAAGTAACAAATGGCGTAGCAAGTTGCTATTCAACATCAAAAGGATATGCAATATCTGTACCATTTGCAAGTGACCCAACAACTATGTTGTGTATAGACAATAGTGGCGACACGATAGAAACAAAAATTCCATTAACTAGTATAGTATGTAAATAATATGATATTAATTTTTTCTAAAACAATTTTAATACTGCTAGGACTTTTTGGTTTTATTTTGGCTTCATATATACACAACAAAAAAATATCAAAGAAGAAGCTAGTCTGCCCATTACGCTCTGATTGTGATACTGTAATAAATAGTGACTATTCAAAAATATATGGAATCCCAGTAGAAGTTCTTGGAATGTTTTATTATGCTTTTATTGCTTTTTCTTATGGTATATATAACTTAAGTTCACTACCCGTAATTGTCCCAATAATTTTATTTTATATTAGTTTATTTGCTACTTTATTTTCTATTTACTTAATATATTTACAGGCATTCAAAATTAAACAATGGTGCATGTGGTGTATGGTTTCTGCTTTTACATCAATATTGATATGTACACTTTCTTTTGTTTATAATTTCGCTTTTTAATACAATATACTTATTTGCACCAAACTTTGATTTATAAGTGTTTTTCTGGTATAAATGATAAATTAGTCTATGGTTGAGGTTAGACTGCATATGTTTAAAGTAGGGTTTCTGTAATTATCCACAAAGCATCTATTTTACATATTGAAAGTCATTTGATAAAATAAGAATATGCCAATTATTGAATGCAAGATTTGTTCAAAAGAATTTTATGGTAAGCCCTATCATATAAAAAAAGGGCAAGCTAAATATTGTTCTCAGGCATGTATGAGAGTAGGTAGCAGAACTGGCAAAATTGTTAATTGTCATTCATGCAATAAAGAAGTTTATAAAACTGTTAAAGCTTTACGAATTTCAAAAAGTAAAACATATTTTTGCACAAAGTCTTGTCAAACAAAATGGCGTAATTCAGTTTTTATAGGGCCTAAGCATGCTAATTGGAAAGAAGGTAAACATTCTTATAGAAGCGTTATTAATAGATATAAGGTACCAAAAAAATGTAATTTGTGTAAAACGGAAGATTTTAGAATTATAGCAGTACACCACATTGATCGAGATAGAAAAAATAATTCCATTGCAAATTTAATGTACCTGTGTCATAATTGTCATTTCTTGATTCATCATTATAAGAACGAAGAAAGAAAACTCATGGAGGCATTGGTGTAATAGTAGCACGGCGGTTTGTGGAACCGTCGGCGAGGGGGCAGTACCCTCATGCCTCCCCAACAAAACAAAAGCCCCATTTTGGGGCTTTTGTTTATTTACTTATAAATTATTTATGAGCTTTCTCCCCATAAAGACGTACTCTTTTTGCAATGAGACGCTTTGTAGTCTTTGGGGAACGAGATTGCTTATTTTTTATACCTTGACTTGCTCTTTTTGCCATATAAGCTAGTATAGCCTATTTTTAGCAAAGAGTATAGTTTGAATTGTGTTATAATTATTTGTATATTTATGAAACAAAAAATACAAAATTTAAAAAATTGGATAAAAAAAAATAACACATATTTAATGCCCGTATCAGTTATACTCGGATTTTTTATTGATTACATTACTCTCAATAGGATAGATAGAGTTTTTGAAAATACTGTATTTATTTTCTATTTATTTTTTGCAATATTGGGGATTTTTATTTTTAATTATTTTTTCAATAAGGAAATTAAAAATTCATTTTTAGAAAAAATTTACATTTTTTCACCATTTTTAATCCAGTTTATGTTTGGAGGATTATTTAGTGGATTTGCAGTTTTTTATTATCGTAGTGGGTCTTTATCATCGAGCTGGTTTTTTATATTCCTTCTCCTGCTTTTAATGTTGGGGAATGATATTTTTAAAAAACAATACGAAAATTTAGTATTACAGATTACTATATTTTTTTCAGGATTATTTTTCTACTATTTATTTGCAGTACCCATAATACTAAATATTATTAGTGCTAAAGCATTTATTATAAGTGGTATTACAAGTTTACTTTCTATTGTTATAATAATTTATATTTTTTCTTTATTCATTCTAGATGAGATTAAAAAAAGTTTAAAATACTTAATTACAAGTATCCTTTTAGTTTTTATTTTTATAAATGTTTTATATTTCACCAATATAATTCCACCAATACCTTTAGTTTTAAAAAAGGGGGATGTTTATCACGAAGTGTATAAATTACAGGATGGCTATCATGTAATAGGAGAGAAAGAAAAAGGTTTTTTAAATTTCAATAAAGTTATAAATATAGGACAAGGAGATTCAGTTTACGTATATAGTTCAGTGTTTGCTCCGCTTGATATCAATACAGATATTGTTCATGATTGGCAGTATTTTGATACGAACATGAAAAAATGGGTAAGTAGTACAAAAATTTCATTTCCAATGATAGGCGGTGGTAATAATGGTTATCGTGGGTATTCTTATAAAACAAATTTAAAAGATGGTAAGTGGCGTGTGAGAGTAGAGACCGTGAGGGGACAGGTTATAGGGACTATTCATTTTGATGTAATTTATACTCAATCTATACCAATGCTTTTGGAAAAAGTGTTATGATATACTCATGACTCAAAATCAAGCTCTAACTATTTTGAAAACTGGGGCCAACGTATACCTCACAGGTGAGCCCGGAGCAGGCAAAACTCATACTATAAATACATATATAAAATATTTGCGTGCCCAAGGCATAGAGCCGGGCATAACTGCAAGTACCGGTATTGCCGCGACTCATATTGGTGGCATGACTATACACTCATGGAGTGGGATTGGCATAAAGGATAAATTGGATCAGTATGAATTAGACAAGATAGCTAATAATGAGTATGTAAATAAAAGAATTAATAAAACAAAAGTTTTGATAATAGATGAAATATCAATGTTGTCTCCAGCAACTTTGACAACAATAGAAGCTGTGTGTAGGGAAGTGAAGCAAACAAATGAGCCTTTCGGTGGAATACAGATTGTGCTGGTCGGAGATTTCTTCCAACTCCCCCCAATAGTAAAAAATTCTTTTATTAATACAGATGACATAAACCAGGATTCATTTTTTACAGAGGAAGAAATAGGTATTTTTGCATATCAGTCGCAAGCTTGGAGGAAGTTATCTCCCATAATATGTTATCTCACAGAGCAACATCGTCAAGATGATGATATGTACCTCTCCATCTTGTCGGCTATCCGTGCCAATAGTGTAAATATTGATCATATAAACAAAATAAATGAGCGACAAGTCAAACTCGGGGACACTCATGACAATATAACAAGATTATTTTCACACAATATTGATGTAGATAGGATAAATAATAATGAATTAATAAAAATA
Source organism: Candidatus Nomurabacteria bacterium (assembly GCA_020846955.1). Lineage (GTDB taxonomy): Bacteria > Patescibacteriota > Minisyncoccia > Phycocordibacterales > UBA9973 > UBA8515. Next base: position 5,903 of record JADLCZ010000052.1, on the reverse strand, counting down.
AATAGTGATCAATCTACCCACATTATGAAATCATCTGGGAAAGAGAAGTTGGTTAATATTTTAATCAAAGGATGTCTTTCCCCGGAAAAATTACTTTTAAAAAGAGGGGCCGTGGTTATGTTTACAAAAAATAATATAAAAGATGGGTATGTAAACGGTACACTTGGTGAAGTGGTGGATTATGATAACAATACAAGATATCCAATCGTACGCACAAAAAGTGGCAAAACAATAAGAGTTGAACCAACTGATTGGGTCGTAGAGGATAATGGCAAGATAAAGGCCCAGATTACACAAATACCTCTCCGATTAGCTTGGGCGATTACAGTTCACAAAAGCCAGGGTATGAGTCTCGATTGTGCAGTCATGGATCTATCACAAGTGTTTGAATATGGGCAAGGTTATGTCGCACTTTCTCGCGTGAGGAGATTGTCGGGTTTGTATATACTCGGAACAAATGAAAGAGCTTTCAAGGTGCACCCCCAAATTTTGGATCAAGATAGGATATTTCACCTAGAATCCCAAAATGCAGAAATGGCATTTGAGAAAATAAAGAAAGACGAAATTTTAAAAATGCAAAAGCATTTTATACTTGCGTGTGGGGGTGTATGGCGAGAAAAAACCCTTGAAACTACATCTAAGGAAATCGAGAAATCATCTTTTCAAAAATTGAGGGAAAAACACCCAAAAGCCTATATGCGCTGGGGTAAGGAGGAGGAAAAAGAGCTTGTAGAATTATTCAAAAAAGGCCAAAACGAGGCGAGTATAGCCCAAAAAATAGGTCGAAAAATTGGAGGAATTCATGCAAGACTCATTAAACTTGGTTTGATAGAGGAATAGTAATATTGCTGTAAATAATAGTATTATTTGCTATAATATAATGGTATTACACTAAAGGATATATGGCTTTACTCAAAAAGAGAAAGAAAATAACTACCAAAAAGATTGTAAAAGTAATTAAAAAATCTACCCAAAAAATAACCTCAAAAAAGGTTATTAAAAAAACGTTACCTAAAAAAGTAAAAGTAGCAATAAAAAAGAAAATAATTTCAAAACCAAAATCAAAATCGATAATTAGGACAAAAACAAAACTAAAGAAAATTATTACAAAAAAGACTAAACTCAAACCAAGCCTCACTCGATCAGGCAAAAACCCAATCCTAAAACCAAACGAAAACAATTCCTGGGAATCACAATCTGTTATCAACCCAGGTGTAATAGTTATCGATGGCAAGGTGCACCTTTTTTATCGTGCACTTGGTAATGATGGTGTATCACGAATCGGATATGCTGTAAGTGATGACGGTATTAATTTCGACGACAGACTTATGTACCCTGTATATGTATCTCCAAATTTTGAAGAAACAAGTTCTCGTTCACAATTTACAAGCCCAGCACGCAAAATCTTTGATCCGAAACTTTACACATCAGGAGGAGGATGGGGTGGGTGTGAGGATCCACGAGCTGTACTTATCGATGGTCGTGTGTATCTGACACTCAACATGTTTAATGGTTGGCACTCTATGCGTGTCGCTATTGTATCAATTGCAGAAGATGATTTATTGAATATGAAGTGGCGTTGGAGTGACTTAATATATTTATCTAAGCCAGGTGATAGGCAAAAAAACTGGGTTCTTTTCCCCGAAAAAATAAATGGCAAATTTGCACTTTTTCATAATCTTGATATGGGAGATCCATTCAAGGTTCATATTGCATATTTGGATCATTTAGATATGTCACAAACTCCGTCGGGAGGTGATGCTCCAGATCCACAAGGACTTCCTGACCATGAGGTAGCTTGGCACAATAGGACACGGAGCATAGCTTCACCCCCAATCAGGACTAAGTATGGATGGTTGGTGCTCTATCACGCAATGAGCAAGAATGATCACGGTAAATATAAAGTTGGAGCAATGATTCTTGATCTAAAAGATCCAACACATGTATTGTATAGATCAATTGGCCCAATACTAGAACCAGATGAATGGTATGAGAACGATTACAAACCAGGGATTGTTTATGCAAGTGGTGCTGTAGTAAAAGACGGAACCCTTTTTGTATATTATGGAGGAGGGGATAAATATATAGCAGTTGCACAAGCTCCACTCGAGTCATTTTTACAAGAATTAATGAATCAAAAAGTTCCAAAACTTTCATTAAGTAAATCAAAATTATAATATGTACGTAGCAAAAAGATCACATCATAACCCAGTGCTTATCCCAGAAAGGCAACATCCATGGGAAGCCATCGCTACCTTTAATTGGTCACCAATTAAAAAAGGCAAAAATATACACGTACTATATCGTGCAATTTCATATCCCGATCCACTGACACGCCCAGAAAGCCAATCTACAATCGGCCACGCAACTACTACAGACGGGATACATTACAAAGACAAAACACATTTTATTTATCCAGAAAATGATTGGGAGAAATTTGGTTGCGAAGACCCCCGCGTAACTCTCTTTGAAGGTAAGTATTACACTTTCTACACCGCACTTTCTGAGTACCCATTTAATGCAAATGGGATAAAAGTAGCAGTAGCAGTAAGCGATGATTTGAAAAGTATAAAAGAGAAGCATCTAGTTACACCATTCAACGCTAAAGCTATGGCATTATTTCCTGAGCGTATAAATGGGAAAATAACTGTAATATTTAGTTATCATACAGATATGCCACCAGCACATATTGCTATCGCTCAATGTAACAAAATCGAGGAATTATGGTCAGTAGATTTTTGGGAGAATTGGCAGAAAAATATCGATAAAAATATCATCCAGAATATTGAGCGAACAGTACGCGATCACGTAGAGGTGGGTGCTGTGCCAATAAAGACCAAGCTCGGTTGGCTTTTTATTTACTCGCATATACAAAATTATTTTGAACCGATGGATCATGATCCGCGTATTTTCGGCATCGAGGCACTATTATTTGATCTCAAAAATCCTCAAAAAATAATCGGTAGAACAGAGGGGCCGATACTAGTTCCAGAGGAACCATACGAGCTTTCTGGCTTTGCACCGAATATTGTTTTTCCGAGTGGTGCTCTTGTAGAGAAAGATATTCTACATATTTATTATGGCGCTGCGGATACGACTTGCTGTAGGGCCAATATTGTTCTTTCAGATTTATTGAAAACAATCTCATTTTCTGAAAATAAAATAAATAAATTTGTACGTTTTAAAAATAATCCAATTATATCTCCAAACAAAGATAATGCGTGGGAGGCAACAGCAACATTTAATCCCGCTGCAATAATGCTAGGTAATAAAATACACATACTGTACCGCACGCTAGCAAATGACAATACATCTTATATTGGGTATGCAGTAAGTAAAGATGGACTCAATATTGATGAACGCTTACAATTACCAATATATTCACCCCGTGAGTCATTCGAAACAAAAAAGATCCCAAATGGAAATTCAGGTTGCGAGGACCCTCGATTAATCAAAATTGGATCTCTTATTTACATGTGCTATACAGCATTTGATAGTATCGGACCGCCAAGAGTAGCAGTAACCTCAATAAGTGAAAAGGATTTTTTGAAACGAAATTGGGTATGGTCCAAGCCTGTTATTCTTACCCCAAATGGTATAGATGACAAAGACACATGTTTCCTGCCAGAAAAAATTGATGGTAAATATATGATCATGCATAGAATTGGTACAGATATTTGTGCAGATTATATTAAAACTTTGGATTTCGAAAAAGACAAAGTTATGCGTTGTATCAAAGTTCTAGGCCCGCGTATTAATAGTTGGGATAGCTCCAAGGTGGGTATTACTGCACCTCCGATCAAGACTAAATACGGTTGGCTACTTTTGTACCATGGAGTATCTCGTAGTCACTCTACTTATAGAGTAGGGGCAGTATTGTTGTCCTTGAAAGACCCAACAATTGTATTGTCGCGTATTACTGATCCGATTTTTGAGCCTGAGACAGATTATGAAAAAGTGGGTATAGTAAACAATGTAGTATTCCCATGTGGTATGGTTGTCAAAAAAGGTGTACTATTTATCTATTATGGGGGAGCTGATAAAGTTACAGGAGTAGCTACAATCAAGCTCGATATAATACTACAAGTACTAAAAAGGGGAATAAAATTATAATATGAAAAAAACTCAAAAAAAGACAAAGAAAGTTAAAAAAAATAAGAAACAAATTACTGTTGCTGTGTCAGGGGGATTTGACCCTATTCATATTGGCCATGTGCGTATGATTAAAGAAGCTAAAAAAATGGCAGGAGAAAATGGTGAGCTTGTTGTAATATTAAACAATGATAATTGGCTTCGCTCGAAAAAAGGCTTTGTTTTTATGCCAGAAGTAGAGCGCAAGGAAATTATTGAGCATATAAAATGGGTAGATAAAGTAATTATTACAAGCCACAAGCCAAATACAGATGATATTAGTGTTTGTAAAGATTTATGTAAACTCAAACCACACATTTTTGCTAATGGCGGCGACAGAACAAAAAAGAATATCCCAGAGCTTGATGCCGGGGGAGAATGGGGGATGAAGATGGTATTTGGTGTTGGGCGTGGAGGTAAGGTTCAATCTAGCTCGGATTTAGTCAAAAAAGTTAAAGGAGTAAAAATTTAAATTGTAACGACAGGGAGCCCATTTTTGTTTGCCAAGTGGGACTTCCATAAAAAGTAGCCAATGATTACGAATGTTGCCACAGGGGATACATATTGTGGTACGTGAATTCCAAATGCATCTGTAAGCATTACAATACCAAGTGCGAGTATCGAATACATTGCACCATTTTTAAGATATTTATATTTTTTAATTCTGTCTATGTTTCCAATTGTAAGCTGGCGCAGTACCAATGCTCCAATACCGTTACCGATTAAGATCAATGGTATAGAAAGGGTAAAGGCAAATGCTCCTAATACTCCATCGATCGAGAATGTTGCATCGATAATTTCGAGATAAAGGATTTTTGATAAATCGCTCATACCAGATTTCCCTGACAATAGCTCCTTCTCGCTTTTCTCTGCATTTTCTTTAAAACCGTGCGTGATAAAGAATGCAGTGGATCCGATCACTGCCCCAAAAGCAAGCATTGGATTGATTTTCATCGCATACCAAACAATTGTTGCAAGGAGGATTGATACAGTGGCGAAGAACCACACACCATGTTTGTGAAAGAATTTCTCACCACGGATACCGAAATTCTTTGGTTCGAGAAAGAGCCAGTGGAAGAATAGAAATACAAGGAATACCCCACCACCCATAAGGAGTATTGGGGCAGCGGTGTCAATCGCTGCGTGTACAGACGGGTCGTTGGAGAATGTGGCTGTAAAGGCATCTATTGGCCCAAGCCCTGGTATTGCTCCCCAGACTATGAGCCATGGTAAAAGGCCTCGGATTGCAAACACAGCGATAAGTAAGCCCCATACTAGGAACCATTTACGAGCTCTTTTACTCATCGTGCCAAGCACTTCGGCATTGATAACAGCATTATCAATACTAGAGATAATTTCGAACATGCAGAGACCGAGAACTGTAAGCACCATTGACCAAATATTCATACGGGCATTATACACTAATTTGTTTGTACAAAAAAGCCTTACAAATGATATACTAAAATGGTGAAAAGAGAGTTTAAAAATTTAAAAGAACAAGAAATTGTTATTTATCAAGGTCCAAAAGGACCAGTTAGTCTTCGTGCACAAGTAGAAAAAGCAACAATGTGGGCGACTCAAGAGCACATCGCTTCTCTTTTTGGTACAAAACGCCCAGCCATTACTAAACACTTAAATAATATATTTAGGCTCTAGACTAGCAAAATCATGCTAAAATCTAGAAATGCCATATAAATTCAAACGAATTACTCAAACAAAGGTCAATAAAATAATCAAGTGTTTTGCGAGTGATATATCAGCTACACAGACAG
>JADLCZ010000051.1 GCA_020846955.1 Candidatus Nomurabacteria bacterium | reverse complement strand
GTAAACGTGCCACAAAAGGCAAATCAATTGTAAACTTCATATCGCTTGAAGGTGATGAAAAGGTGACTTCAATCTTGCCAATCGACAAAGAGACAAAGAAGACTGTCGAGACACTAATGATGGTCACAGCCAATGGAACTGTAAAGAAAGTAAATGCCGAGAGCTTCAAAGACGTACGCCGTAGCGGACTCATAGCTATCAAGCTTGAAAAGGGTGATGAACTCCAAGCCGTGCTACCGATAACACGTGGAGACGATGTAATGCTTGCGACAACGCTTGGTCAGTCTATTCGATTTACTGAGGGGGATGTTCGCGAAATGGGCCGAAATGCAGGTGGAGTCAGAGCTATTAAATTATCCAAAGGAGACAAAGTGATCGGTGTAGATAGGATAGCTAAAGGCGAGACCAAGCTTTCATTGCTCACTATGGGCTCACAAGGACTTGGTAAAAAGACTGGTATCAAAGAATACAAAACTCAAAAACGTGGAGGTAGCGGAATCAAGACTGCTAAAGTTACAGCCAAAACTGGCAAATTAATTGTTGCAAAAATTGTTGGTGATGAATCAGAAATTATTGCAGTTTCTCAGAAGGGCCAAGTCATTCGTGTAAATCTCGATTCGATTCCAACAAGTGGACGTCAAACACAAGGTGTGACTATCATGAAGATGCGCGCTGGCGACTCTATCGCATCAATTACATTTCTTTAATTTTTTATTGTGATATAATTTAATATATGTTCACAAACCCGAGAACCAATATTCTACAATGTGGTGATATCACTGGGTGCTCCGTAGCTGATCTTGGGTCAGGCTCTGGATTCTATACTATAGAAGTAGCGGATCGTGTAGGATCCAGAGGCAAGGTGTATAGTATCGATATACAAAAGGGGCTACTGGATCGTACTCGACAACTTGCAAGAGAAAAGAATTTAAAAAATATTGAATATATTTGTGGCGATTTGGAAAAAGTTGGCGGGACAAAGCTTAGAGACGAGGTTATACATTTGGCAATCGTTTCCAATATACTCTTTCAACTTGAGAACAAAGATTCTTTTGTAAAAGAAATTTCTAGAATTATGCGACCCGGTGGCCAAGTGCTTTTTATAGATTGGTCAAATTCTTACAACAATATGGGTCCACATAGAAATCATGTTGTACCTGAGCCTGTAGTTCGAGAATTATTTGCAAAAAATGGTTTTAAATTAAAAGAACGCATTGACGTCGGAGATATACATTATGGTATAATCTTTACATATGAAAAGTAATTTTCAAACAATTATATTAGCGATCTTTTTAGCATTTTTTGTTTTTGCTGTACTTGTCTTTTCTGGATTCTTGCCTATTGGCAAAAAGGGTCCTTCGCAGAAGCTAGTAGGAAACATCACTATATGGGGTACAGTACCAGCAATCGAATTTGCAAAAGCAATCGAAGATGTTAATACAAAAAATCCGGATCTAATTGTGAAATATTCCCAGAAAGATAAAAAGACATATTCAGATACAATTGTTCAAGCTATTGCAAGTGGCACAGGGCCAGACCTCTTTATGCTACCAGACGACCTTATTCTAAAGGAGCAGAAATTCATTACACCAATACCATACACTTCCTACCCTGAGAAAACTTTCAGAGATACATTTATAGATGGGGCAGAAGTATACCTAGGCGACAAAGGAATTCTAGCACTGCCTATCACAGTCGACCCATTGGTGCTTTATTACAACAAGGATTTGCTTTCAAATAATGGTATAGCACAAGCTCCTACTTATTGGGATGAGCTATTGGAATTGAATAGTAAATTAACAAAAAGTTCTGCCGATGGAACAATTGCTCAAAGTATGATTGCGCTTGGATCATACGACAATGTATTGCATGCCAAGGACATTGTCTCGCTCCTCTTGATACAAAATGGCAATCCAATAGTTAAAAAAGAAAATGAAAAATTGGTTTCTGTACTAGGAGAGCAACAAATTGGCCAAAATAAATTACAATCAGAATCAGTCGTGCAATTCTATACACAATTTGCCAACCCAACAAGCTCCACTTACTCTTGGAATAGGGGATTGATGGATTCAAAAAATTATTTTACTGGCGGAAGCTCGGCATTGTATATCGGCCGTGGTAGTGAGCTTTTCAATATACAATCTGTTAACCCGAACCTCTCCTTCGATGTAGCAACTGTGTTGCAGACAAAAGGTACAAATACAAGGCGTACATTTGCATCTATGAATGCACTTGCCGTTTCCAAGAGCACAAAGGATGTAGTCCTCGCTACATCTACAGCAATACTATTTACTGATCCAGAGATTTCCAAAACTATTGCTACATCATTCTCACTACCACCTGCGCGTCGGGACTTGCTCGCACAAAGGCCAACAGATCCATACTTGACCGTCTTTTATAATTCAGCAATCTCAGGGCGTACCTGGCTTGACCCCGATACAAATGCAAGTGATGCAATATTTCGTGATATGATACAAAATGTATTATCAAATAAGCTTGATATAAATGATGCCATAAACAAAGCTCAAGCAGAGCTTGGACTACTATTGTATCAACAATAAAAATATGAAAAAATTTCTCACTTTTTTACTTATAATCAACTTCTCTATCATTTTTGTCTCGCCATCTATTGTTTACGCTGGCTTTGTATTTGTTAATAATAAAAATGCTGTTACTATTCTGCCAGGCTCTGCTAGTGCTAAATTTCAAGAAGAATTAAATAAAATAGAAGGTCTTGATGCCAAGAATGCCCGACTTACTTTCTCTGAAGAAAGGGGGATAGAAGGATCTGCCTCACCTGTGAATGTTGATATGCTAAAGATAAAGGATTATGACGATGAGAAGTATCCATTTATAGGCACAACAACAGGAAGCATGAAAATTGTCGGCAATGCTTATGCCCGTGATGGTAAAATTGTATTTATGAGGGGAAGTATACAACCAGCAACTCTAAGTGTTTTTAAAATAGAAAATGCTGTAGAAAATGTTTTGAATTCTTATATTGGTGCAAACTATATTGGCTCTGTTGATATAAATAACAATCAAATTCTTGCTCGTATTGTCGCTGATCCGAATCCAAGCTTGTCCTCTGGCTCAAGTTCTGCTTCTAATACATCTACTACTCTAAAAAAATGGAATGGTGGCATCGTACCTGATTGTAACAAGACAGGTGAGACATCTGCTGATCCTGATCTGCCTACAGCTAGTAAATACACAACTGCTTGCGATTTCAAAATGCTTGGGATGCTTGTAAACAATGTGATTACATTCTTGCTTGTATACTTTGCTACACCACTTGCTGCAATTATATTTGCTTATGCTGGGTTCCTGCTTATATTCTCAGGAGCCAATGAGCACAATAAAGGCAAGGCCAAGAGTATATTGGGCAAGGTCCTAGTAGGCTATGTTGTAGCACTTGCTGCGTGGCTGATCATCCATACCATCCTTACATCACTTGGCTTCCCAACTAGCTGGTCATTCCTATAATATACTTGCCCGATATATTCTAATAATATACAATAGACTTATATGAAATTTATTAAAAATAAAAAGTACTCACTTCTATCAAATATTTTGAAATATAGTTTTGTTTTCGTAATTGCCTTTACTCTGGTGATGCCTCTTATGGTAGGTGCAATACATATACCAGGTCATGTAGCTGCAACAACTACCGGAGGAAAAAGTAACTCTGCTGCAACTACAACAGATGGCAAGAGTATTACAGGCATCGATTTTAAAATTACAAATCCTATCAAGGTTGACACAATTCCAGAATTCATAGAATTGGTGCTCAATATTGTGCTTACAATTGGTATACCAATAGTCGCACTTGCGATTATTTATTGCGGGTTCCTATTTGTAAAAGCTATGGGTAATAGCGAAGCTCTTAAGAAGGCAAAAGGGGCTCTGATGTATACAATCATAGGAGCATTCCTGTTGCTTGGAGCATGGGTATTGGCAACTGCGATACAAGCAACAGTCGATGATATTACTAAAACAACTTAATTATAATTATATGAATACCTGTGGAAATATTGGTTTGAAGAGTTTGGGTGGAATACTTGATTATGGTACCTGCTTGATTGTGCAGAGTATCGTGCCACTTCTTTTTGCTTTGGCTATTGTGGGATTTATTTGGGGGGTGATACAGATGGTGATCAACCCAGAGGATGCTGAGAAGCGCAAACAAGGCAAGCAATTTATGGTGTGGGGGATTATAGCGCTCTTTGTGATGGTTTCTGTATGGTGGCTAGTACAGATTGTGTCAAATACATTTGGTATCAATCCCATTGTACCTCAATTGTCTATACCTAGATCCGAGCAATAGTTGTGCTTTAGAGGAGTTTTTGTGATATAATATAGGTAGCATTTATTTATTATTATTTAGGTCGGTTTGATTATTAAGTTTATCCAGAGATAATTCTGGTAGTATAAATATGAAAAAATATATCGTATTTGGTTCGGTTATATCTTTGTCGCCATTATTTGCATTTGCGGCTGCAGATGCGTGGAGTATATTAACAAGAATTCAAAGTATATTGAATATCTTGATTCCATTATTGGTGACAGTAGCAGTTGTTTACTTTATTTGGGGTGTTATACAATACACTATTTCTTCTGACGAAGAAGCCAAGAAAAATGCACGTTCAAAGATAATCATGGGACTTATTGGTCTATTCGTGATCATTGCATTCTGGGGTATTGTGAATGTGATGACTCGTACACTTGATGTAAGAAATGACGCAACTCCAGTCCTACCTTGTGTTCCAAATCCATCACTTGGTATTAACGGCGGTTGTTAATCTGAGTTATATAGATGAGAGAAAAATTCCAAGCATTTGCTTGTAATTTTTCGTTGACAAAGGACTCTGTTATTGGTAACATTTGTATATATAATTTACAATGAATTAATATTTTCTATGAAAAAAATTTATCTATTTGCATTTATCCTCTCCGCAATTTTTCTTTTTTCAACACAAGTTCAAGCAGCAGATGGTGATTGTGGTACATCGAATGCTGGATCATTTGTTCAAAAACCTAGTACAAATTTATGTACAACTGGTACCCCAACAACAGTAACAGGTAACGGTCCTTGGGATTGGCAATGCTTAGGTAGTGCTGGTGGTAGTACTAGCTCTTGTGTCGCATTTTTAAGTACATCAGATGGTGATTGTGGTACATCGAATGCTGGATCATTTGTTCAAAAACCTAGTACAAATTTATGTACAACTGGTACCCCAACAACAGTAACAGGTAATGGTCCTTGGGAATGGCAATGTATAGGTACTAATGGTGGTAGTACTAGCTCTTGTGTCGCATTTTTAAGTACATCAGATGGTAGTGGGACAGGTATAGTAAAACTTATGAAGGGGATTAATAAAGTAATACTAAACCCTTTAATAATATTCCTATTTGCATGCGCACTGATGTTCTTCCTTTACGGAGTTATGCAGTTTGTGATAAATCCAGCAAATGAGGAGATGAAGAAAAAGGGTAAATCCCATATGATATGGGGAGTGGTAGGAATGGTGATTATGGTATCAGTATTTGGGATTATGCAAATAATATTAAATACTCTAGGAGGTAGCAAGACTGGTATACAAATAGATCGTACAGGTAATTACAAAATTGAAATAAACAAATAATTAATAATTTGGCATAGAAAAAAGCGGGGACTGAGGTCTCCGCTTTTTTGCTTATTTCTTTAAAGATTATTTATTGACTATCTCATACTCAACTGTTACTGGTTTTCCAGGTAAGGCTGAGATACTAATGTATCTGCAATCTTCAGGTTGAATATTTGATCTACCTCCACCTACGATTTCAATTTTTGGATGACAATCGCTTTTGTAGTAGTAGGGAATAGGTGTCTGGTAAGTGACGATTCTTTGCCAGTCTTCTGCTGGACCAATTTTTTGCCATTTACCAGGGACTAAATCAACAGTATATAAAACTCCAACTTGAAGTCTATATACCTGCTTTGGTGCAGTTGTACAACTCTCTGGTTCAGAATTACCCTTCGTGCTCCTGTAGCTTGATATCCAGGTAATTAATAGTCCTAAAATTAAAATAGCCAACGCTACTAGTACTACTTTTACAGGCCATGGTGATTTGGACCAAAATGATGTTTTGGTTGATATTGGTGCGCTCATGATTTAATTGAATTAAATGTTTTTGATCCGCCCAAACCTTCATGATAGTTAGGGTTATTGCCTTTTGACTGCGCAAGCAATCTCTCTGCTTCTTTCCTTATCTCTGAATAAGCACCTGGTGTTATTTTGTCTGTTTCTGACATACCTAAATCGCTTTTGTATTTTTTAATTAGCGAATTTAAAAGGGTGTTGTATTCCGCGGCATATGCCTCAGACAACTTTTGGGAAGACTGCGATGTTTTGGTAGCTTTGTAAGTGTTATAACCTGTACCTGTAATTATAGGAGTTGGTATTTCCACAGACTTTAGTCCAAGTCCAAAACAATCAGTTTTTGCAGGGTCAACATTACCATGTTCATCGTGATGAGTTGTTAGCAATTTTTTCAAAAGTAAAGATAATTTTTTCCCTTTATCCTTTGTTGCTTCCTCGAATTGGTAGCCATCAGTTATCTCAGTATCATATGATGTAATTGCCATACCAAGTCTTGAAGGCACAGTTTCTGCTAACTTTTTCTTTACCTTCTCTTCAATTGTAGGCCGATCAAATGATCCACCTGTAATTTCGTAAAGAGTCCAGAAATACTCAATTTGGATTTCTAGGGTTAGTTGAACCTTGCCTTTGGCGTTATCACCGTTCAACATTGTTAAATCGTCATACTCAATATCTAGGGTAAAAAGCCCGGTTTGAAATCTGACAATTTTTTCTGTGACTGGATTTCTCCATACATACCCACCTTTTTGGGTGAATTTAAGTCTGTCCATATTTTCGACAGGGAATCTGTCTAAATATTTATACACTCCGATTTCATTAGGCTCTAATACTTCTGCACCAAGTGCAAAAAATGATACAGCTCCAATTGCAAGAATTGCAATAATTACGGTTAGAGCGTTTAAGCCCCCGAAATAGAGTGCAAGGATTGCAAAACTTACCATAGTAAGTGCATAGAAAAAAATGTTCCAAAAACCGCCATCGGTTTTGTTGTCTAAATTTACAGTCGTTGTTGTCATAATCTTTTTTTATTTAATTGTGAATTTTGATATATTATACACTAAAAGCATAGAAAAGTCAAGGGAAATATAGGCAAAATGGTGTTGGTAATTAAGGGTAGAATATGGTATAGTAATTCCTATGCCCGGGTGGCGAAATTGGTAGACGCATCAGTCTTAGGAACTGATATCGCAAGATGTGAAGGTTCAAGTCCTTTCCCGGGCACAATGCAAGGATATTCTTCTTGCACTACGCCCTGTTATGCTGTTTTGGTAGATAACAGTAAATACGGCAAAATAATTATTTTCAAGTAGAAATAATTATGCCCTGTTAGCTCAGTTGGTAGAGCAGCTCCCTCTTAAGGAGATGGTCGTAGGTTCGACTCCTACACGGGGCACCATAATTAGTTTAATGGTAGGGGAGTTTATATATCTTGTTTATTCACCTCTTCCATAATATAATTATGTTATGGTTAGGTCACGAAAATGGAGTGATGAAATGTTGCAAGATGCAGTAAAGTCATCAAGAAGCATTCGTCAAGTTCTTCAAAAACTTGGTCTTGTTGAGGCTGGAGGTAATTATACGCAAGTTAAATATAGAATAAAAGACCTTTCTATTAACAGTGAACATTTTTTAGGGAGAGGGTGGAACAAAGGATTATTATTTATTCCAATGCCAGCACGACCTCTAAAGGAATTGCTTGTTAAATATTCTAGAGTTCAGAGTTTCAAATTAAAGAAACGACTTTTTCTGGAGAATATTAAAAAAGAAAAATGCGAGCTTTGTGGCTGGTCAAAAAAGTCAAAAGACGGTAGAATTCCAGTAGAGCTTGATCATATCAATGGTGATAGAAATGATAATAGGTTAAATAATTTAAGGATTCTTTGTCCAAATTGTCATAGCCTTCAATTAACTCACCGAGGTAAAAATAAGAAGAAAGCTTAGTTTGGGTCAGTGGCGGAATTGGTATACGCGCAACACTTAAAATGTTGTCTGCTTAGCGGATGCGGGTTCGACTCCCGCCTGACCCACATAAAAAAATAAAACCTAATTTAGGTTTTATTTTTTTTAAATTAATTTGAGGCCTAGGGCGGAATCGAACCGCCGTATAAGGGTTTTGCAGACTCTTGCCTTACCACTTGGCGACTAGGCCTTTTTTCTAAAACTTTTTCAAGTCGTAGTTTCTATCTTAACCGTTTCTTAACAAATCGTCAATTTTTTGGCGATTTTTTTCACCTTGATCTATCTCGACTTCAAAAAAGGGGATAGGATGGATATGCAATTTGGATTGGATAAATGCTCGCATCTCTCCCAAATTCCTTTTGAGGAATCCAAAGGCAGCTTTCTCTTTATCGATTGGCAATACAGACACATAGATTGTGGCATGCTTGCCCCCTGTAGAGAGGTGCACACGTGTTACAGTAATCATAGATGCTCCACTTGCTTCACGCTCTATAAAGGTCGCTGCAAGTTCGCGTATGTGATTTGTAATCTTTTCTTCGCGGAAGGACATTATTTTATAGTTACAGTAAAGGCTTCTAATACATCGCCACTTGCTATCTCGATCTTTGTATCAATCATTACTCCACACTCTGTGCCTTCTTCTACCATCTTGGCCTTTATCTTTGCCAATTGTAGTCCTGTGATCTTGCCTTTACCTAGTTCGAAATCTCTACGCATTATGCGCACTATATTACCTTCACCAATTTTACCTTCAATTACTTTACCACCAACAACCTTTGAATTCTTTGTTTCGCCGAAAGTTTTGAGGACCTTCAACTTGCCATTTGTTTCCATGATTTCTTGGCGTGGACGGCGCTCTTCGGCTAATTTTGCCAAGGCGTCTGCTAATTCATAGATGATGTTAAAAATTTGAATATTTACATGCAAGTTCTCATTGAGGTCGCGAGCATTGGGCTCAAGTTTGACATTGAATCCTATCACTACGCTCTCCTTGTCGATTGATGCTGACTTTAAATCGGCTTCCGAAATATTTCCCACACCTTTGACAAGTATTCTAAAAGATACTTCTTCGGTACTTATTTTTTCGATTTGTTTTTCGATTGCTTCGATTGTACCCGAGACATCGGTTTTGATAATTATAGGAATAATTTTTGTATTGTTTTCGTTTTTGTATTCAACTTTTTTGTTTTGTATGCCATTCTCCTTAATATAATTTATATGAGCTTCGGCTTCCTTTTTTGTCTTGAAGGAATAGAATGTATTTCCAACTTCTGGTACATTGTCGAATCCGACAAGTCGGACAGGGGAAGAGCAAGAGAGTGTCTTGGCAGGTTGGCCTTTGAAATTCTCCATTATGCGTGTAGTTGTTATACAATTTCCTACAACTACAAAGTCACCAGTATTTAATGTGCCATTTTTAATTATTGCAGTTGCGGAAATACCCCTTTTTGGATCCCTATGACTTTCTATGATTGTACCTTCTGCATTTGTATTTATATTACAAGTAAATGTATTTAAATCAGCCACGAGCAATATCATAGAGAGTAAGTCATCTATACCAGTTCCAACTTTTGCAGATATTGCAACATATGGGATATCACCACCCATACCTTCTAGATATATACCTTTCTCCAATAAATCACTTTTTGTTTTTTCTATATTTGCATTTGGTTTGTCGATTTTGTTGATAGCGACAATATAGGGGATCTTGTTTTCAACTATTGTATTCCATGCTTCGAGAGTTTGAGCTTTGACGGAATCTTCGGCCGAGACTACAAGGATTGCAATGTCGGCGCAATTGGCACCACGTTCACGCATTTTAGAAAAAGCCTCGTGACCAGGAGTATCGAGGAATGTAATTTT
>JADLCZ010000050.1 GCA_020846955.1 Candidatus Nomurabacteria bacterium | reverse complement strand
AGCCCCCAATAGTAAAGATAATGGATCATGGTAAATACCAGTACGAGCAAAACAAAAAGCAGAAGAAAGCAAAAGCCGGATCAAAAGCAACAGAGACCAAATCGGTGCAAATCAAGATTGGTACTGGCGACAATGATCTAAATATGAAAGCAAAGAAAGCAAGTGAGTGGCTCAAAGAGGGACACAGAATCAAGATTGAACTATTCCTCTCTGGCCGATCAAAGTACATGGCTGATGCATTCTTAAAGGAAAGACTTGATCGAATCTTGCATCTAATAACAGAAAATTATAAGATTGCAGAAGAATACAAAAAGGGTCCCAAAGGTCCAATGATTACTATAGAAAAAGATGGCAAAGCAATGCCTAAATAAATTAATTACAAATATATGAAAACAAACAAATCACTTACAAAAAGATTAAAGGTTACACGAAAAGGCAAGATCCTTGCTCGTAAGCCAGGGTTCAACCATTTCAATGCCAAGCAATCCCGCACCAAGCAATTGGGTGGTCGCCGTGGTAAAGAACTAACGCTCTCAAACAAGGTTATCAACACGCACTTACAAAATGCGTAATTATTAATATTTTAATTCACTAGCAACTAGAACTTAGTTACTAGAACCTAATCAGATGACAAGAGTAAAAAGAGGAGTAATGAAAAATAAGCGTCGAAAAAATATCCTAAGTCAAACAAAAGGATTTCGTTTTGGTCGCAGCACAAAGGAAGCACAAGCAAAAGAAGCATTAATGCACGCAGGTGCCTACTCATTTGCCCACCGCCGAGACAAAAAGGGTGTAGCACGCCGACTATGGCAAGTACGTATCAATGCTGCAATCCGACCGCTTGGAATGTCTTACAGTAAATTCATCGATGCATTGAAGAAGAAAGATATAGCAATCGACCGCAAAATCCTTTCAACTCTTGCTCAAGAAAACCCAGCTACATTCGAAAGAATAGTAAAAAGTCTATAATATAAATCCCCTCAACTGAGGGGATTTTTAATTACATAGTATAATGGTATTCTTATTTAACACCATTTGTGTCTAAGTTATTTCTTAATTTATCTAATTCCTCATTTAAGTAAAATACTCCTGTATTTTTATCTAAATACCCCTCTGCATGTACTCCTTTATAAGTAACACCACAATATCGGTATCCGTCTCCATCCATGATTTCGTCTGGCTGATCTTCAAGGTTGGCGTTGCTTTTATCCAAACGATCATGATACATGTCATATGCCTCTGACAACAATTTTTGCAAATTAACCATCTCCTCTTTATTTGCAAGTCTAATTATTTTAATATTATATTTTGCTTCTAATTCATTACTTAATTTAGGTAATTCGTGTAATTTATTTTCCTAATTATTTTCTTTCATAAATTTATATATTCTTATATTACTAATACTACAATAATACCCCCCCCCCGATAGGTGAAGTCAAGGGGTTAATCTTGCTTGCAAATTATTACAACTTTGTGGTATAATATCTATACTGAAAGGCAGAAAATCGGAGTGCTGCCGGCCTATGTGGCTATGGAGGGAAGTTCCGTCCTCCCAGAGAAAAACACCCTCGCGGGTGTTTTTCGTTTATTGTTCTTTTAATAGCTTTTGTATCTTTCTTGCTGATCTATAGAATCCTGTTTTTATATAGTAATGATTTGCTGATTGTCGAATAATTTCTAAAACAAGAACAACCCCAGTATTTTTATTTTCAACTATTTCAAATAATAAAAATATATCATCTTCTATATCTTTGTTTTCAACGATCTTATAGCTTTTTGAATGTAAAACATCAAATATATCAGAGAATAATTTAAACAAATCTTCTTCTGTGTAATTATCCTGTTTTCTCTTTTCGACAATGTGTTTTAACGCTCTATTTTTTATTTTAATAATTATTTCATCTTCAAAAATAATTAGCTCTTTTTGGTAATCCTTAATATGAGATCCATCTTCCATTGGATAGAAAACTTTTATTAAATTATGTACAATTTGCAGCATAGTTTATTTGCAATCTAGAATGATTGTATCTCCTGCCATTGGGCTCTCCGTTTCTACACCTAGATTGTCTTTCAATTTTTGCGCTAGGAATAATGCGGCTTTTGGTTCGCCCATTACTGTAAATACTTTCTTCACTGTCTTGGCAGTGTCAGCTACAAATTCTACTAAGTGGTCGGAGTCCTTATGTCCCGAATAACCACTAATCATTTCGACATGAGCATTGATAGGTATTTCCTCATTCATAATATGGACCTTCTTCACCCCTTCTTGTATCAATCGCCCCAATGTCCCAACAGATTGATATCCAATAAGTAATATTGTGTCTTGTGGGTTTGGAAGATAATTCTTCTCGTGATGAAGAATTCTACCACCATTACTCATACCACTCCCTGCCATAATTATCTTTGGGTTTGGCACAGAGAGTATCGCTTTGGATTCCTCTGTCTCCTCTGTCATTTTAAGCCCAGGGAAGTTGAAAATGTCATCCCCGCTTGCAATAATGTCGCGTGCATTCTGGTTGAAATATTTGCTATGAGTTTTATAAATCCGTGTCAATTTAATAGCCAAAGGTGAATCTAGAAATATTGGCATAAACGGTATCGCCTTCTCCTCTACCATTTCGTTTATTTCGAAAATTAGTTCTTGTGTACGCTCAAGAGAAAATACTGGTATCATAAGTGTGCCGGCTCTCTTGTAGTTTTCATTAATTACTTTTGCTAATTTAACTTTTCTCTCATTGCGGTCCTCGTGGTTGCGATCTCCATATACTGATTCCATAATCAAATAATCAGCATCTTCAACCTTCTCATTAT
Organism: Candidatus Nomurabacteria bacterium; assembly: GCA_020846955.1. GTDB lineage: Bacteria > Patescibacteriota > Minisyncoccia > Phycocordibacterales > UBA9973 > UBA8515. Next base: position 5,900 of record JADLCZ010000050.1, on the reverse strand, counting down.
CTGGAAGTATTGGTGATGGCGAATTACCTAGATCTCCTGTAAAAATGATCTTCTTGCCATTGTAAACTATCTCTACCATACCCGAACCCAATATGTGACCAGTATCTTTGAAAGAAAATTGAAAGCCATGATCCACATTGATTACTTGATGGTACTCTACTCCCTCCCATAGTTCCATAGCCCGCTTAATGTTCTCAGCTGAATAAATATCTTTTAAATGATGCTCATTATCGCGCGACAATATATGAGCGGTATCTTCTAGCATAATTTGTACAATATCCTGTGTTGGAATTGTAGAAATTATTCTACCTTTGAATCCATCTTGTATTATTTTGGGTATACGGCCAATGTGATCAATGTGTGCGTGTGTTATAAAAAGAATATCAATACTACTTGGATCATAAGTAAACGGGGTCCAATTCAATTCATCAGCAATCCTCTCGCCTTGAACAAGTCCACAATCAATCAAGAATTTCTTGCCATTCCCTTCTAGTAAAAAATTAGCACCAGTCACAGTACCGGCACCATTTGCAAAAGTTATCTTTAATTCCGTATCTTTGATTTCCATTTATTTATTATACTATTTTCTTGTTATATATAATAGCCCAAATATTCCACCAGCTAAATCAAAAAACAAATCAGAGGCTGAATCAAGATATATTTGGGGGTTGTGTGATATTAATACAGATACTAATTGTTCGTATAATTCCCAACCAAATCCAATTATAAACACAGCTATGAGTAATTGCCATACAGGGAATTTTTTTGCTTGAGAAATTTTTTCATAGAAAATATAAACTAACAAAAAGAGTACTGTCATCCCCCCTATAAAGTGCATTGGCATATCAAAATACCAAAAAATATAGTACCACAAACCTTTAATTGCAATAAAATTAACAATACAAAGGAATATGACAGACGAAGCAAGAAGTGAAAGAATATTTTTCCGTGATTTCATATAAATATAGTAACAAATATAAACAATTTTTACTATTAAAAAAGAAAAATCCTCAATCAGATAGATAGAGAATTCATCTTTTAGGGCTACCTCGGAAATATTACCATAGCGTTACGCTAAGTGGGTGCATTGCAACTCTCACCACAGTGACAATTGACCGATGCTCCCTTAAAATATGTGTTCTAGGTAACAGGCCGCTAATAACCCTATCTAAAGTATACTGGAATATAAAAGTAGTGCAAGCATTTATATGAAAAAACACACTTTTGACAGCCTTACAAGTATGATTTAAAGAAAATATTTCTTAATTTGATCTACTGATTGATAAATTTCTGCATTAATACCAAATTCTTTTGCATTTTCAACATTTTTATGATCATCATCAATGAAAAGTATTTCATCTTTCCCAACATTTTCTAATTCATTGTATATTTTTTGGAAAAATTCCAAATCGGGCTTCTTTGATCCTAGGTGTGCTGATGAGTATGTCTTGTCGAAACTCTTTGCAAAGCCCATTTTATCGAGCATATAGCCAAATCGATATTTCTCGTTATTTGTAGCCACGAAACATTGAATTCCTTTCTGTCTTAATTCCTGTATATACTCAATCAACTCCTCGTTTATTGTATGTTCGGCATTGAACCAATAATCGAGGAATGCATCAGTTCCCTGTTCCCATCCCCAATCCGATAAATGAGGTTCTACTGTTTCTTTTAAGTCAGCATTACCAATTAAACAATTCTGAAATTCCCCATTAAAAAATGGTAATGTTTTATTTATAGATATCCCATGTTCCCTCTCGAGTACTACACTAAAACGCTCTCCATTTACGAGGACTCCATCTGCATCGAAAAGTATTACCTTGATCATAAATTTAATTAATACAAAATCCTCCATTTTGGGAGGATTTTGTTAATATATATTATTCATCAACACCAAAACGCTTGTAATCTGGAATTTTAATATTACCAAACCAATGCTTTATTTCATGTTCAGCTTCCTCTGGAGTTTCAGAACAGTGAACAATATTCATAACTGCACGCTTTTCCATATTGGCTAATGCTGGTGAGTCGATAGAAAAATCTCCTCTTATTGTACCCATATCAGCTTTGTAAGGCATAGTATCGCCTGCAACTTTTCGAACTACATCAACTGCATGCACTCCTTTTACAATCATCTTTACCAATGGTGCCGAAGTCATGTAATAAATAAGCCATTTACGAATCTCCGGACCAATCTTTGCAGGATCAGCAGTTCCGAAATCAGCCATAGCATCATATCCATATTTCTCGTAAGTTGTAAGTGTCTTGTTACCCAAACGAGTGATCCACTCTTCGTTTTTTGGGTAGTGGTCATTTACTTTATCAAACTCTGGTTGGAACATTTCAAGTGCGACAATTTTCAAATCTCGTTGTTCAAAACGTTTGATAACTTCACCGATTAGGCCCTTGCGGACTCCATCTGGCTTTAACATTACATATGTAACCTCTTCTTTTGGATGTTTCATAATAAAAATAGCGCTAAGCGCATAATAAATAATAAGTAATTATGCTCGTATTATAGCAAAAAAGCTGTTAAAAAACAAATCTATTATTGCCTATATTTATCCATTATTTCGTTCTCTACCTCTTCACGATCTCGTCCGTATTTCAAGTATGATAGCTCTTTGAGCGCCTCTACCATCTCCATATTACCTTTTGGTGGAGCAAATGTTGCAATATTGAATGGCTTGGTCGGCTGGCCTTTTATTAGCATACTTACATATGCATTACGATTATCAATTTTCATAATATCTTTGGCAGTAAAAACTGGTTTGAATTTACTCTCGAGGAATTCTGCGTCCTCCGCACCTACACGAAATACTGCAAGTGACCCGACGTTACCGAAGACTGCATTTTTGATATTGTCCTCGAGCTGTGCAATATATTGGTGCGCCACAGTAAGCGATAGCCTATACTTACGAGCCTCGGAAAGAATTGATTCAATAGAATCTGTAGTGACATTCTGGAACTCATCGATGTAAAGGAAGAAATCTTCCATTTTTTGGCCATACATATCTACACGAGAAAGCGCTGCCATCTGGATTTTACCTACCAAGAGCATACCAATCAGATTAGCATTGATTTCGCCAAGACGACCCTTTGAAAGGTTAACGAGCAAAATCTTCTTGTTATCCATAATCTCTCGGAAATTAAATACCGATTTTTCTTGAAGAACGACTGGGCGCATAATATCATTGGAAATAAAGTTGTCGAATTTGGATGTTAAATATGGAACAAAGTTGGCAAGAGATTGATCCCCTGTTGTTTGCTCGGCATTTGCCCAGAATTGTTTGATAATTGGGTTGCGACATTTAGACAATTTCATATCACGAAATGCCTTATCGGAAAGCACGCGCGAAATTTCCAACAATGTACAACCACTCTCTGGATCTTCCATGATGAGAAATGCCGAGTTCTTGAAATATTGTTCAAACATCGGACCACCACTTGTCTTCATATCGAAAAGTTTGTTGAAGATTCCCATCAATTCATTGACGACAAAAGTCTTTTGCTCGGGATATTTTGGGTCAAATTCAAGCATATTGAGCCCCATAGGTCGAGCCGTATAAGCTGGATCAAAATAAATCACATCATCTATACGCTCTTTGGGTACATAAGAAAGTATGTCTTGAATATCCGTACCGTGTGGGTCGATATAACATACCCCGTGACCAGCCGCTATGTCCTGCGCAATCATATTCTTCATTATAGTTGTCTTACCCGTACCAGTCTGACCGATAACATAGAAATGGCGCATACGATCCTCGGGAGCAAAATGAATATTTGTATCCTTGCCACGATAATCATTGTGGCCTATCACAATACCCTCTCCACCCATTTCAATTGGAGCAGGAGCAATACCAGCTTTGGCCTGTTTGAGCTGTGGAGAGTCTTGTATGCCATATGGGAAGTGGAATATTGTTGCAAGCTCTTTTAAATTCAATGGCATTTTAAAATCATTGTCAAAGGTACGATAAGAGAAATTATGGACCAAATTAGCAAGCTCTGTTCCACTTGGCCTATCAAACAAAAATCCATTTCGATCAGCTTCAGTAAATTGATTAAAAGATGATTCCAAATCACTTAGAATTTGCCTTGCTCTGTCGAGAGTTCCAGCTGAAGTAACAATACGAATATTGGTTGCCATTATTGTACTTTTCAATTTCTCTGTAATAGCCTCGACAGCTCTGTCATTTGTCTTCTTCTCTTCTTTATTCTTACTTGCGCCAAAAAATATTTCTTTTGCCAATTTACCAAACTCTTTGCCAACTTGGCGTACCATCGAGCTTGCTGTACGCACAGACATACCACTCTTTACATCTTCTAGAATTATCCTATATTTTGCAATTATGTCGTCATCTTCTGGGCAAATACTAAATTGTATACTTGCACCCTCGCCCTCTTTTTGCATTTTTGTAAAAACGTTGAGGATAATATTAAGTGGGTCGTGCTCTATGTTGTCATAAAGCTTGATTGGATAAACATCATATTTAGTAAGCTTAGCGGAAGAGGCAGCTACTGCACCTCCTTCAGTAAATATATTGTAATCATCTGGCAGTTCAACAATCTTTGCATGAGCATGCACTCCTAAAATTTGCTTTTCAAAAAGATCAGCCTTGTTGCTCGGTACTGCTGTATAAAAAATAAATTGATCACTATTATTCGAAAGTGCGATTTCGAGAGTAAAGTGATTGCGTTCATAATTGTGGCGTCCTTCTCCAACAGAATGCATACCTGCATAGAATTGCTCCATAGCAGAGAGCAATTCTTTCAAACCTTTTTTATCATCTTCTGTAGGCTCTGGAAGTGAGATCTCGAACAACTTCATATCCAAGGATTTAAATAATGGTGTACCCTCCTTGAGCCCAGGTACTCTTTTTGTGCTATGCAAGTATTGCACGAGGAAACGGTGGAAGTCGTCGTCGAGGTGTGGGTTATTCATTTTGGCAACAAGTGCCAGAGTATTGCTTATGCCCTTCTCGAGCAGTATTCCTAGGAGCTCTTCCATTTTGTGGTCATGATTTTCTGGCTTGAGTCGCAATACTAGGGCCTCGGCTTCATGCTCTTTCAATACAGCACTTGGGTGCATTACTTCTGTGGGATCAATTTTGCGATACTCATGGATTGCATCATGAGCCAATTGCTCACGAGTAATGTCGGCACCACTTTCTACAATTTTTTGCTCGCGTTCTTTTAATTGTGCGCGCAAATATGCCAACTCTTCCTGAGCATCTTTGAATTTTGGCATATTATTAAAATTAAAACTTTCCATGTTTTTATTATAACATAGTTAAAATTTCTGGCTCGTCTTTTGTGATTAGAATTGTATGCTCGAAGTGGGCGGCTTTGGATCCATCAGCTGTAATTATGGTATAGCCATCATTTAATACTTCAATATTTGCTTTTCCGTTTGTCAGCATTGGTTCGATTGCAATAATCATTCCAGGAATTAATTTCACTCCTTTGCCTGCCTTTCCAAAATTGGGAATATAAGGATCCTCGTGGATTTCTATCCCCACACCATGCCCTGAAAGCTCACGCACAATACCATACTTTTTATTTACAAATGATTCAATAGCATGCCCTATGTCCCCTGTAGTATTGCCATTCTTTGCTGCCCAGATTCCCACTTCCATAGCCTCGCGAGTATCATTTATAAGTTGCTGATCTTTTTTTGAAATTTTGCCGACTGGTACTGTAATTGCATGATCGGTAAAAAGACCTTTGTGCTTGAGTCCAAGGTCGATACAAATAATATCACCCTCTTTTAATACTCTTTTTTTATTTGGAATCCCGTGCACAACCTCATTGTTCACCGAGGTACACAAAGATGCCGGAAAGGCCCTGTGGTGCCCCTCTGGCTTGTAATTGAGGAATGCAGGCGTATCTCCACCCTCCTT
>JADLCZ010000049.1 GCA_020846955.1 Candidatus Nomurabacteria bacterium | reverse complement strand
TAGTATCGGATGGCATCAATATGATGAGTCAAATAGGGAAGGAGTAGAAAGTAGTAAAGAAAAATGCATAAAAAATCTCACAGATAAACTGTGGGATTTTTTATGCTAGAATAGTGTGTGATGAATACAGAATATTTAAAAGATCTCAATGCTATGCAACAAGAAGCAGTACTCTACACAGACGGGCCACTATTGATTGTAGCTGGGGCTGGGGCTGGTAAGACCAAAACTCTCACTTACCGTATACTCCATCTAATTCGAAGTGGCGTAAACCCGAACGAAATCTTGGCAGTAACTTTTACCAACAAGGCTGCTAAAGAAATGCGCGATAGGGTGACAAGCTTGTTGTCGGATCGCAAATATGACAGTAGTCCATTTGTGTCTACATTTCACTCACTTGGTGTAAATATTATCCGAGAGAATGCTCATCTATTAGGACTGACAAGGCACTTCACGATTGCTGATGACTCTGATACTACAGGGTATATTAAAGAAGCGCTCAAAGAGCTTGATCTTGATCCCAAACAATTTGAGCCACGCAAAATCAAAAGTATCATATCACGATCCAAAGGCGACTTCATAAGTCGGGAGCAGTTTATCGAAAATATTCGTGGAGGCTTCCAAGAAGTAGTGGCCAAGGTTTGGGAGAAATATGATATGAGTTTGAAGAAGGAGGGAGCACTCGACTTCGATGACCTACTCCTCAAATCAGTGCAAGTATTGAAAGAGAATTTGGAAATCCGCCACCAATATCACAAAAGGTATAAATATGTGATGATCGATGAGTATCAGGATACAAATGAAGTGCAGTATGAATTGGTCAAATTGCTTGTAGGGGAGAACAAAAATATTTGTGTAGTGGGAGACACCGATCAAAATATATATTCATGGCGGGGGGCAAATATTAAAAACATGCTTCATTTCGAGAAAGATTATCCCGATACAAAGATAGTAATGCTCGAGCAGAATTACAGATCAACAAAAACAATTCTCGAAGCGGCAAATGAAGTTATCAAAAAGAATGTGTATCGTGTCCCGAAAAATCTTTTTACCGAGAAAGAGGTAGGGGAGATGATCACACTACACGAATCCTTCGACGAAGGTGGGGAAGCGGCGTTTGTCGCCGATACTGTATATAGTCTACTTGAAAGTGGGAAAGTATTGCCCACAGAAATTGCAGTCCTCTATCGTGCCAACTTCCAATCTCGAATTCTTGAGGAAGCGTTCCTCGGCCGACAAATTCCTTACCAAGTTTTGGGAGTCAAATTTTTTGAAAGAAAGGAAATCAAAGATGTCCTTGCGTATCTACGAGCAAGTCTCAATCGTGACAGCCTTTCGGATATCAAAAGGATTATCAATGTTCCAGCGCGAGGAATTGGCAAAGTCACAATTGCCAAAATTTTTGCCAATCAATTTGGTGATCTCCCGAGTGGTATGCAGGTGAAAGTGAATATGTTTTATGGATTATTGCACAGTATACGTGAATATATGGAAGATCACAGTACCTCAGAAACAATCAAATTTGTAATTAACAAAAGTGGTATTGAAGAGGAATTGAAGCAAGGTAGTGCCGAAGAGCAAGAGAAATTGGAAAACATAAAAGAGCTCGTAACGCTATCACTCAAGTACGACGCATTTGGTGCCGAGGGGATAGATATGCTACTCTCTGATGCCGCACTCGCAAGCGATCAAGACAGCCTAATGCACAACAATGGTGGCGTACGACTGATGACCGTGCATGCAAGCAAGGGCTTGGAATTCAAATATGTATTTATCACAGGACTTGAGCAAGACCTTTTCCCGCATTCACGGAGCAATTCGCGCGATGCAGGAGAGAGCGAGGAGGAGCGTAGACTATTTTATGTAGCGGTTACACGAGCAGAGCACAAGCTCTATCTATGCTATGCGGTACTACGAACAATATTTGGAATGAAGCAAGTAAATACACCAAGCGAATTCCTCAACGACATCCCTGCACACCTGACACACTTCGAACAAGGTGGAGCAAGTTCAGATGATAAAATTGTATATTTATAACAAATCGTAAATAATATTTAACATTTCCATTCCCGGCATGGAAATGTTATTATATTCATATGGCAAGGTTGATACCTTTTACACCAGGAGAATATTTCCATATATATAATAGGGGAACAAATAAAATGGAAATATTTCTAGATTTTTCGGATTATGACCGTTTCCAAAAATTACTATACACAGCAAACAGTAAAGAAACTAGTAAATATTCTGGGATAAAATCACAAGACATATTACCAGTATGGTCAGTTGAAAGAGGGGAGACTCTTGTTGATATTGGGGCTTATACCACTATGCCAAACCATTTTCATTTATTGATACGTTCAAAAAACGAAAAAGACACCGCTCTGTTTTTACAAAGAATTCTTGGAAGTTATTCAAAATATTTTAATGTAAAAAATAATAGAACTGGAACATTGTTCCAAGGAAGATCTAAGGCTAAACACATTGTTGGTGATAAATATTTAAAATACAATTATACTTATATTCATTTAAACATAGTAAAGTTGATTCAAAACAATTGGAAAGAAGTTGGTTTAAAAGACATTGAACGCACGAAGGAATATTTAAAAAATTATAAATATTCAAGTTTTTTAGATTATTCAGGCGCAAATAGACAAGAGGGGAAAATATTAAATAAAGAGGCGTTTCCAAAATATTTTGAAGCTTCAGAATCATTCGAAAAAGAAATAAAAGAATTTTTAAATTATGGGAATGAAATAAATTCCATTCCCGGCATGGAAAGAATGGAAAATAATATATGATACACAAAGCGAAAAAGTCATTGGGGCAGAATTTCCTGAAATCAAAAGGGGTGCTACTTGCTATGTGCAAGGCTGGGGATTTATTTAAAAGTGATGTAGTGCTCGAAATCGGCCCTGGTAAAGGGGTGCTTACAGAATATTTATTAAGAAGTGTGAACAAAGTTATTGCAATAGAAAAAGATCACAATTTGTGTGAAATACTTTTCGAGAAATTCCAAAAAGAAATTACAAGTGGGCACTTAGTACTTATAAAAGGGGACATACTGGAATTTGACCCGAGTGTTTATGATTTAAAATCTGGCGAATACAAAGTGGTTGCAAATATTCCATATAATATTACGGGGGCTATATTTAAAAAATTCCTAACGGAAGATACCCAACCCTCTACAATGGTACTCTTGGTTCAAAAAGAAGTTGCCGAGAGAATTGTGGCTCGTGATGGCAAGGAGAGTATATTGTCTGTCAGTGTCAAAGCCTACGGTACACCGAAATATATTACAAAAGTTAGTAAGAAGTTTTTCTCCCCCGCACCAAAAGTAGATTCAGCAATTGTTCAAATTACGAGTATTTCAAAAAAGAATTTTGCCTCACCCCTTGCCCCTCTCCGGGGTACCAGAGAGGGGAAAATTCAAGAAAAGTGGTTCTTCCAAATTGTTAAAGCTGGCTTTGCTCACAAAAGGAAAGTGCTCATTCGTAATCTAGACGCTGTAGTTGAGAAGAAGAAAATCAAAGAATTCTTTGAGAAGAATAATATAAATGAGAAAGTCCGTGCTGAAGATATATCTATAAAAGAGTGGCTTGCTCTTGCAAAAGAGTTAGAATGATACTCCAAAAAAAGAAAAGGTTCCTTTTGAGATATTCAACGGTTCACATATTGGAGCTACACCGACCATACATATTCCACCAGGAGTATACCCTCCTAAAATATTACGACCAAAACTTGGTAAATAATTTCTATAACCAGTGCTAAAACCTGTATACAAATAAGTTCCAGTTGATGTGCCAGGACCAGTTATTCCAACCTGATAACCAATACTACAAGTACAAGGAACTATGCTTACAATCCTGCCACCAAAATAATTTCCTCCAGTTGCATTTAAATATTTATTGGGTAAAAATATTGAAATAATAAGAGAAAAAATTAATAAATATAACTTATTTTTTTGGGACATAAAAGTATTATACCACAAAATTATATAGATATACACATTATTTTATATATAAATGAAATATATTGTAGTATAATAAAATACAGATGGAAAATAAGCCTATAAAACAATATTTACCAAGCCCACAGTTTGTTAAAAAAGCAAGTATTTTACTTGGAATTATTATTCTGACTGTTGTTATTATAAAAATAATACCAAAGATCCGTTCAAAAATTAATAAAAACAATGTACAAAAAGAAATGCTGGTTAAAGACATCGTAATTCAAGACCAGAATTCAAACGGTATCCAAGATTGGGAAGAAGCTTTATGGGGCTTGGATCCGTTTGGTGATGGCGCAAGCAACAAAGAATACATAGTAGCAAAGAAAAAAACTCTAAATAAAGACAATGTTCCAGAAAGTGAGCTCACAGAAGATGATAAAATGGCAAGGGAATTCTTTGCTCTTGTTGTTTCATTACAACAAAGTGGAAATCTAAACGAAGCATCCATGAAAACCTTAGCAGAACAGATAGGGAACAAAATTGTCACAAAAGACATACCAAATATTTATACAGAAAAAATGATACAAGCAGTACCTACTACTCCAGCGAATTTACGCATATATTACAATACACTAAAGAAAATATATAAGAAATATGCGAATCGTTATATCGGAGAAGAGTTTGTTTTTATTGGTCAGGCTATTGCCAACAATGATCCACAAGCATTGAAAATGGGGTTGCTTGCTGCAAATGATTATCATAATTTTGGAAAAGATTTAATGACTATCATTGTACCAACATCACTAATAAATATACATCTAGAATTTGCAAATAATTATGAAAATACTGCAAAATCCATTGAATTAATGTCTAATCTATTAGATGATCCTATTTCTGGAATGGCTGCAATTGTTAAATATAAAAAATATAATGATGGTATTATATCTACAATAGATAAAATGACTACCTTTTTTAAAAGAAATGGTATAATAAAATGATATATGAGTAATCAATATCAACAAAAAATAATCGGGGCAATAACACTCATTATGTTTATTTTTTCTGTAATACTTACTCCCTTTAAATATGCATT
>JADLCZ010000048.1 GCA_020846955.1 Candidatus Nomurabacteria bacterium | reverse complement strand
TTTTTGTGTATTGCTTTTTGCGCATCAAATTATTTTGATTCCTAAAAAGCAATATTGCAAAACACACTTAATCAAAAAAAAAAATGAAAAAATTATTATTTTTATCTTTATCTTTAGTTTTAGCTACTCTTATGTTCTCAAGTTGTGCTCGATTTAGTAACCAAATCGATTCCGATGGTGCCTTAATTGGAACAACCAAGGGAGATTGGATTGTTATCAAGCAAAGTGGGGGTGTAATTACAGATGTATGGAAACTTGAGGAGCAGTTTGTTCAGTCTGAACAAGGGAGTGATGGTTGGCTGTTTGTCGACCAAAACGGAAACCCAGTTCATGTGGGGGGTGATATGAAGGCCATCCGTGTTAACAAAAACAAAGAGGAAATTTTCTCCAATTATATGGAATACCATATGGAGCATGATTCTTTAAGTTATATGCAACGTTATCGCCGGTCAACAACAGGAAAATAGCCTGCAATTAAATTTTTAAAAAGGGTTCGTTTTAAACGGGCCTTTTTTATTTGACTATTTTAGTCAAATAGTATATGATATCCCTCAGATTGAACTGATTGAGTTATTGCCTTTTTCGATCAATGTTTATCGAGATTCTTTGTTGGTAGCAAGGAAGACTCATCTATTAATAGGTAAAATTTAATAAAAATACACGTAAAATTTCCACTCAAATAGTGGTATTTAGTTTTTACGTTTATTTATTTTATTATGAAAAAAACAGCCACACGCGAGAAGAAGTATTTTTCACGGTATAAAAAGCCGTTGGTCGAGTTTCCAAATTTAATTGAAAACCAACTTACATCGTTTGCATGGTTAGTAGAAAAAGGCATCGGAGAAGTTTTTAAAGAATTCTCTCCAATCAATGACTACTCTGACAAGAAGTTCCAACTGGACTTCACATCATTTGCTCTTGGTGAACCAAAGTTCACAGAAGAGTATTCCAAAATAAACAAATTGACTTACGAAGGTCAATTGAAGGTGCGCGTCAAACTTTTAAATAAAACAATCGGTACAGCAAAGGAACAGGAAATATTTATGGCAGATATTCCTTTGATGACCAATCACGGAACTTTCATCATCAATGGTGTAGAGCGTGTTATCGTACCACAACTTGCCCGATCTTTCGGAGTCTTCTTCATGGATCAAGAGGCAAAAGGCAAAAAGTATTTCGGAGCAAAGATCATCCCAGCACGTGGCGTCTGGATAGAGATCGAATCGGATGCTGATGGTGCTATATATGTACGTATCGACAAGAAGCGCAAGTTCAGTGTGGCATCACTATTGCGTGTATTAGGATTGCATACAAACGAAGCAATCGAAAAAGAATTTGCAAAAGATGAAAAAGTCCTAAATACTGTTAAAATTTCTCTCGAGAAAGATCCAGCCAAGAATGTTCAAGATTCATATATTGAAATATACAAGCGTTTACGTGATGGCGACTTAGCAACACCCGAGAATGCTCGCGACTTTATAAATACACTCCTTTCAAGTGAGCGGTACGACCTTTCGCCTGTCGGACGATTCCGATTCAACAAAAGATTTGATAAAAGTATGGATGCAAAAGAAATGGAGCGCCGTACAATCTCATCTAGCGACTTGGTAAATATAATCACCAACATTGTAACACTTAACAACACACTAGGGGCAAAGGCAGATGATATCGACCACTTGGGTCAACGTCGCGTACGATATGTAGGTGAAATGATGCAACAAAAAGTGCGTATGGGTATGGCACAAATCAAAAGAAATGTGCAGGATCGTATGTCTACTATTGATGTAGGCACAACATTACCAATCCAAATCATCAACCAGCGTCCACTTCAAGCTCGTATCAAAGAATTCTTTACAGCCAACCAGTTGTCACAATTCATGAACCAAGAAAATGTGATGGCCGAAGTCGAGCACTTGCGTACACTTTCAGCCCTTGGACCCGGAGGTCTCACTCGTGAGCGTGCCGGACTCGAAGTTCGTGACGTGCATACATCTCACTACGGAAGAGTTTGTCCTATCCACACACCAGAAGGTCCGAACATCGGTCTGATCTTGCACTTGTCTACATATGCCAAGATCAATGAATTCGGTATTATCGAGACTCCATATATCAAAGTTAAGAATGGCAAGATTACAGGTGAGGTAGAATACCTCAATGCTCTCGAAGAAGAGAAATTCAACATTGCTCACGCTGGACTTAAATATGACGAGAAAGGAAATATCGAAGAGGATCTTGTGGAAGCTCGCGTACAAACAAAGCCAGGTATCGTTCACAAAAACGAAATCGACTATGTCGACGTAGCTACCAACCAAGCCTTTTCTGTAGCGACATCTATGATCCCATTCCTCGAACACGACGCATCCGAAAGATCGCTCATGGGAAGTAATATGCAAAAGCAGGCTGTGCCATGCGTGATTCCAGAGGCACCGCTTGTAGCAACAGGTATGGAAGAATCAGCATCACGTGACTCTGGTCGCTTGGTAATAGCAGAAGTGAATGGCAAGGTGAGCTATGTAGATGGCAAGAAAATTACCGTTACAGACGACAAAGGCAAAGACCATGTTTACCCATTGATCAATTTCTCTCGTACAAACAACTTCTCTGTATTTCATCAGCGTCCATCTGTTTCGCTTGGAGATTCTGTGAAGAAGAATCAAGTACTAGCAGATACAAGCACTACAGACCGTGGGCAAATTGCTCTTGGACAGAATGCACTGGTTGCATTTATGTCATGGGGTGGAGCTAACTACGAAGATGCGATTATATTATCTGAACGATTGGTAAAGAAGAGCAAATTCACAAGTATCTATATAACAGAATTCGTATGTAATGTGCGTGATACAAAATTGGGTCCCGAGATTACTACTCGCGATATTCCAAATGTAGGTGAAAACAAATTAAAAGACTTGGACGAAGACGGAATAATTCGTATCGGTGCCGAAGTTCGTGAGAACGATATCTTGGTAGGTAAAATTACTCCAAAAGGTGAGACAGAATTAACTCCCGAAGAGCGACTACTGAGATCAATCTTTGCCGAAAAAGCTCGTGATGTCAAAGACACATCACTACGTCTTGAACACGGTAAGAAAGGAAGAATCGTTGGAGTCAAAATATTCTCTCGCGACCAAGGACACAATTTGGAATCTGGAATTATCAAAAGAGTTGTTGTGGAAGTTGCACAAATCCGAAATATTTCTGTTGGAGACAAACTCGCAGGACGCCACGGTAACAAAGGTGTTATTTCGACAATCCTTCCAGAAGAAGAGATGCCATTTATGGCCGACGGTACACCTGTAGATATAATATTGACACCACTTGGTGTGCCATCTCGTATGAACTTGGGACAAATTTTGGAAATGCACCTCGGCTACGCTGCGCATGAACTTAATTACCAAGCAATTGTACCACCATTCTCTAGTGCGACAGTTCCAGAAATCCGCGACGAGCTTGTAAAGGCAGGCATGTCAGAAAATGGACGCGTAACACTATACGATGGACGAACAGGTGATGCCTTTGATCAAGATGTAGCCGTAGGATACATGTATATGCTCAAGCTTCACCACATGGTGGAAGACAAACTACACATGCGTTCTATTGGTCCGTACTCACTTATTACACAGCAACCACTCGGAGGTAAAGCTCAAGGTGGAGGACAAAGATTTGGAGAAATGGAGGTCTGGGCTCTCGAAGGACATGGTGCTGCACATACATTACGTGAAATGCTTACAATCAAATCTGATGACATAATCGGTCGGTCACAGACATTCGATGCAATTATCAAAGGTAATCCAATGGGGGAACCAAATGCACCAGCATCATTCTCTGTATTGCTCAACTACCTACGAGGATTGTCACTTGATGTCGAATTAAAAAAGGATGACCTTACTAATTAATTAAATGTAAATTATTTTATGAAAACAATTGATACATCAGATTTTAATTCAATACATATCAAGCTCGCATCTCCGGACCGTATTCGCGAGTGGTCATTTGGTGAGGTTACCAAGCCAGAGACTATCAACTACCGTACAGGCCGAAGTGAAAGATCAGGGCTATTCGACGAACGCATATTTGGACCAGAGAAGGATTACGAATGTTACTGTGGTAAATACCGAAGAATCCGTTACAAGGATATAGTATGTGAGAAATGTGGAGTGGAAGTTACACGAAGTATTGTTCGTCGCGAGAGAATGGGCCACATCGAATTGGCATCTCCAGTTGCTCACATTTGGTTCCTACGTGGTGTGCCAAGCCGTATGTCTACACTACTCAATATTCCAGTTGCAGATCTCGAAAAGGTTATTTACTTTGCTGGATATGTAATCACAAATGTTCACAACGAAGAAAAGGAAAATGTTCTAAAGAATTTGGAAAGTGAATTCAAAGCAAAGATAAAGAGTGCTCCAGACGAAGAAGGCAAAGAGAAGTTGAAAGAACTTTTAACAAATACAAAACGCGAAATCAATGATATCGTTCCAGGCAAAGTCCTCAATGAAATATCTTACCACCATTTCTCACTCAAGTATGGTAGCTGTTTCGAAGCAAGTATCGGTGCCGAAGCAATATACAAAATTTTCTGCACTCTTGATTTAGAGAAGTTGAAGAAGGAGACAGAAGCTATGCTTCCAAAAGCAAGTGCTGTTGAGAAAGAGAAGTTGGAGAAGAGAATGTCATTGATTCGTTCAATGCTCTACTCAAAGATCCGTCCTGAATGGATGTTCCTCAACGTGATTCCAGTTATCCCTCCAGCATTGCGCCCAATGGTGGCACTTGATGGTGGACGCCACGCAACAAGTGATATCAATGACTTGTACCGCCGTGTGATTAACCGCAACAACCGTTTGAAGAAGTTGAAGGAAATCGGTGCCCCAGATGTTATCTTGCGTAATGAGAAACGTATTTTACAAGAAGCAGTAGATGCATTGATAGACAATTCAATCGCCAAGCAAAATGATTCACAAGCAGTTTCTGCAAGTCAGAAGCGAGCACTCAAATCTCTTTCTGATAATTTGAAGTCCAAGCAAGGACTATTCCGTCAAAACTTGCTCGGTAAGCGTGTGGACTATTCAGGCCGTTCTGTTATTGTTGTGGGACCAAATTTGAAATTGAATCAATGTGGACTTCCAAAGCATATGGCACTTGAGCTCTTCCGTCCATTTGTGATTTCTAAAATTCTCGAAACAGAATTGGCATTCAACATTCGTGGAGCAAACAAACTAATTGAAGAAAGTGTGCCAGAAGTCTGGGCAATTCTCGAAGAAGTTATCCGTGGCAAATTCGTGCTTCTCAACCGTGCACCGACTCTACACCGCCTTGGTATTCAAGCTTTCAATCCTATATTGATTGAAGGTAATGCGATCCAAGTGCATCCACTTGTTTGTACAGGATTCAATGCTGACTTCGACGGAGACCAGATGGCTGTATATGTGCCACTATCCGACGCTGCACAAGCTGAAGCTCGTGACTATATGGCTGCGAACAAGAACTTGCTCAAGCCTCAAGATGGTGCTCCAATCGTGAACCCGAAGATGGATATCGTATTGGGCTGTTACTGGATGACAAAGACTGTAAGTGGGGAAAAAGGTGAAGGCATGATCTTTACAAGTCCCAACCAAGCAATCACCGCTTTCGACTTAAATGCAATTACATTCCGCGCAAAGATCAAAGTTCTTGGTAGTGAGAAGCCAAAGTATAAAGAATTTGGTGGTGTACCATTCGAGACAACAGTTGGACGATTATTCTTCAACAGTATTTTGCCAGAAGATTTCCCATATTTGAATGAAGAAATTACAGTTAAAAGAATGGGACAATTAGTAGATGAAATCATTACACTTTATGGTATCGATGCTACACCTCCTGTACTCGACAAGATCAAGAGCTTCGGTTACCGCTATGCTACATACGCTGGTATCACATGGGGAATAGATAGTGTGAAAGTTCCAGAAGGCAAAGCAGGGATTGTGAAAGCTCATAGAGCGCAAGAAGCAACAATTATCGAACAATGGAATGATGGACTTTTGTCAGAAGATGAGAAATGTCAAAAGGTTATTGAAATCTGGGAACAAGCAAAGAAGGAAATCGAGAAATGTATTCCGGCATCATTGGATATAAAAGGTTCTACATACGACTTGGTTATGTCTGGTGCCCGCGGAAACATGGGATCACTTGTGCAAATGTGTGGTATGAAAGGTTTGATTGTTAATACATCTGGTCAAACATTGGACTTCCCAATTATCCCATCATACATCGAAGGTTTGTCACCGCTTGAATACTTCATTACTACACACGGATCTCGTAAAGGTCTTGCCGATACTGCGCTCAACACTGCAAAGGCTGGATATCTGACACGTCGTCTAGTAGACGTTGCGCAAGATGTAGTCGTTACAGAAGCAGATTGTGGTACAAAAGAAGGCAAGATAGTAGAGCGTGTAGATGATTCACTTGTAGAGTACGTACACGGCAGAATACTTCTAGCAGATGTTAAGGATACAGATGGTAATGTTTTGTACAAAAAGGGATTCCTAGTCGACAAAGAAGCAGCAAAGAAGATGGAGAAAGCCGGAGTCAATTCTGCATTAGTACGATCTCCACTTGCGTGTGAGACAGTACATGGAATCTGTCAGACTTGTTACGGACTTGATCTAGGACGCAACTGTCTAATCGAGATCGGCCAAGCAGTTGGTATTATTGCTGCTCAAGCGATCGGTGAGCCAGGTACACAGTTGACTCTTCGAACCTTCAAAGCTGGAGGTGTGACTGGAGTCGATATTACTGCCGGGCTTCCTCGTGTTGAAGAAATTTTTGAACGCCGAATTCCAAAGAACCCAGCTCTTATCAACCATGCCGATGGTCAAGTTGTAGAAATACTCGACAGTGGCAATGGCAAGACAATCAAGGTGCTTGGAGATGACACAACAAATACAAAAACTCGCGAGATGGAGTACGAAGTACCATTCCGCCGACAAGTACTTGTAAAGAAGGGTGAGCATATCAAAAAGGGTCACATATTAACAGATGGCTCTGCAGATATAAATGAGATTGTTAAATACGCCGACAAAGAAGCAGCCGAGGAATATATTGTTCGTGAAATCAACAAAGTGTATGACTTGCAAAGTGCATCAATTTCTCGTAAGCATATCGAAATTATTATTCGCCAAATGTTCTCTCGTAAGCGAATCCGTGATGCCGGTGATTCAACATTCTCTCCAGGTGAAATCGTAGAATCTATTGAGTTGATCGAGGAAAATAAACGCACAGAGAAATTCGATGGCCGTCCTGCCAAGGCAGAGACAATAGTTCTTGGAATTTCCGAAGTTTCTTTGACTACAAAGTCATGGCTATCTGCCGCTTCTTTCCAAAACACAAACCGAGTTCTTATCAACAATGCTATTCGCGGAGGGGTTGACGATTTACGAGGTTTGAAGGAAAATGTTATTGTAGGAAACTTAATTCCAGCTGGAACTGGATTTGGTGCAGAGAAAGTATCAAGAAAGGCACCTGTGGTTGAAATTAATCAAGAATCTCAAGCTTAAACTATGAATGACAGGACTAATTCACCTGTAACAGAAATCAAAACACGCCTATCGATAGTTGATGTTCTTTCATCTTACATAGAATTAATTCCAAGTGGTGTAAATTACAAAGCAAAGTGCCCATTTCACAATGAGAAAACTCCGTCATTCTTTATCTCACCAGTACGAAATGGGTACTACTGTTTTGGCTGTGGGGCAAAAGGTGACATTTTCTCTTTCGTAGAAAATTTCGAAGGAGTAGATTTCAAGGGCGCTCTCAAAACATTGGCCGAACGTGCCGGTGTGCCACTTGTATATACCAAACAAGAGGGAGACAATCGAACTATTCTTTACGAAATAATGCAGATCGCAACTGAGTATTATATAAATGAATTTGCCAAATCAAACGAAGCACGAGCATATTTAATATCTAGAGGTCTAACAGATGAAACCATCAAATCTTTCTCTGTTGGGTATGCTCCAGATGGATGGAGGAATTTGTCGGATCATTTAATCAAAAATGGTTACAAACAAAAAGATCTTGATGCGGTTGGATTGATAAAGATTTCTGAGAAGGGTATATATGACAGATTCCGTTCGAGAATTATGTTCCCAATATCAGACTCAAGCGGAAGGGTAATTGCATTCTCTGGTAGATTGTTTGGCAAAGAGAGTGATACAGAGGCCAAATATCTCAATAGTCCCGATACTGTATTGTTCAATAAATCAAATGTATTGTTTGGTATAGACAAAGCTAAGCTTTCAATAAGACAGCGTGGGTATGCAGTTATTGTAGAAGGCCAGATGGATTTGCTCCTGTCTCATCAGATGGGTGTCACAAATACTGTAGCAGTATCTGGAACAGCATTATCGTCGAGTGTAAATGATAGTGAGAATAGTATTAATAATTTAGGTTTAATCCGCCGATTATCTCCAAATGTAATTTTTGCTTTTGATGGAGATAGTGCTGGAGTACGAGCAGCTGGACGAAGTGCACTTATCGCACTCTCACTTGATATGCAAGTCAAAATTGCAGTATTACCAGAAGGTAAGGACCCAGCGGATATTATATTTGCTGACCCAAATGAATGGAAAAAGATTTTGACAAATGCTAAGCATATAATTAGTTTTTATGTAGATAGGATTTGCGCAGAGACAACTGACTCTCGAATCCGTGGACGCAAAATAAGGGAAATTGTTTTCCCATATATAAGAGCCCTCAAGAGTGCAATTGATCAATCAGCCTATATAAAAGAGATTACCTCAAAGACAAGTATTCCCGAAAGTGCTATTAGTACAGACTTTGAGAACTATAAAAAGGAGCAACCAATGCAAATCAAAATAGATATTATCGAGGAGAAAAAATCCAATGACAATACAACAAGGCGACAGATGATCGAAGCTAGATTGTTCGGAATCATATTTAAGCAAGAGGAGGACAATTGGCCCGACGAAAATATCAAGAAAGTTATCTATGAATTTAAAGATCTGGTAGGGAGTATGGTTTACGACGATTTGATCAAGAACAATATTTTACTAAAAGATACTCTGGCAATGAAAAACGAAGATTGGTATAGTAAAGAAATGAATGTAATTGCTCGAGATGTATCAGAATTGACACTGAATTTAGCTGAAGAAATTTTACAAGAACAAGCAAGTAATTTACTTAATAAACACAATGAAGAGCTTTCTCTAGGAGAAAAGGATAAGGCCGAAGAAACTCTCAAAGAACACCAAAAGATAATTACCCAAATACATATTATTAGAAATCGTCGTAGAGAATAAAAAATTTTTATATGAAAAAGAAAATGATAAAAAAAGTAAAGAAAATAGTTAAAAAATCAAAACCAGTAAAAAAGGTAGTGAAAAAACCTATAAAGAAAATAATTAAAAAAACGGTTAAAAAGACAAAGAAAGTAATTAAAAAACCAATCAAAAAGATTGCAAAAAAGGTTATAAAAAAAGTTGTTAAAAGAGTTATAAAAAAAGCACCACCTATTAGCAAAGCTAAACAAACCAATGCCGAGAAGAAGGCCTTTGATCTCGATGCCAAGTCAAATGAAGTCATTGAGAAAGGTAAAAAAAGAGGTTTTGTCACTTACGACGAGATTATAAAGACTTTCCCAGATATCGAGAACAATATACTATTTCTAGATGAGCTCTATGAGAAGCTTTC
Source organism: Candidatus Nomurabacteria bacterium (assembly GCA_020846955.1). Lineage (GTDB taxonomy): Bacteria > Patescibacteriota > Minisyncoccia > Phycocordibacterales > UBA9973 > UBA8515. The sequence continues at coordinate 8,865 of JADLCZ010000048.1, read as the reverse complement.
TGTAGCAGGTATTGATGTGCTAGAAGGAGGTAATTTGTTGGATCTTGATGGCACAGTAGAAAAAACTGCTCTTAAATACAGCAAAGACAGTCATACTTACGACTCTATCCAGATGTATTTGAAGGAGATCGGACAGTATCCACTTATTTCCGCATCTCAAGAAAAAGAGCTTGCAAAACGTATTGAAAAAGGAGACCTAGAAGCAAAAAATCTACTTGCTCGTGCAAACTTGCGTTTAGTGGTGTCTATTGCAAAAAAATACGTAGGACGTAGTTCAGACCTAACACTGCTTGATTTGATTCAAGAAGGGAACCTCGGACTCTTTAAAGCTGTCGAGAAATTCGACTGGACAAAAGGTTACAAATTCTCGACTTATGCTACTTGGTGGATTCGCCAATCAATCACTCGCGCATTGGCCGATCAGTCTCGTACTATCCGTATTCCTGTGCACATGGTAGAGACAATTTCCAAGTACAAGCAAGTTGTTCGTAGGCTTTCTCAAGATTTGGGTCGTGAGCCGCTAGCCGAAGAAATTGCTATCGAAATGAACCTCGATGTGGAGAAGATCCACGTGATAGAGCAGATCAACCAAGAAACAGTTTCGCTCGAGCAACCAATAGGTGACGATGACGAGAAGTCAACTCGTGGTGAATTTATTCCAGATGACAAAATATTGCGTCCTGATCAAGATTCATCTCGCCGTATTCTTTCTGATCAGATAAAAGAAGTTCTTTCCGAGCTTACCCCAAAAGAGAGGAAAATTTTGGAACTACGATATGGATTGCTCGATGGCGTGCAACATACACTTGAAGAAGTTGGTGCAGACTTTGGTGTCACTCGTGAGCGTATTCGTCAGATCGAAGCCAAAGTCCACGAAAAGCTTCGCCACAACGAAAAAATCGCCCGCCTAAAAAATTATTTCGATTAATAAGTATCAAAAAATCCCTCAAATGTGGGATTTTTTAATAGAATTAGAGAGAGGATTATTTTAGGAGGGATTCTAGGGTTGCGTTTAGTTTATCAACATCGGCGCCTCTTATTGGATATTTCTTGCCATCTTTTGTAATTATAACTGAGTGTGGTGTACCCTCTAGTCCTGCGTTCTTTCCATCAGCAATACTTGCATTAATTAATTTATTAAAATTAATTTTATTGTCCACCATACATTTATTAAATTCGGAAGGTGTAATACCAAATTTTTCCGCGTATGTTACTAATAGATTTGGATCTAGGCTATCATTTCCTTGTGTATTCGTATAAATCATATCCAAGTACTGCCAGAATGCATCGTTACCTTTAATGTTATTAACACATTCTGTGGCTCGAGCCTCGTTGCGTGCTTTTGAGTGAAGTGATTCAATAGGGGAATGGCGGTATACCCATGCTACTTTGCCATCATATTTATCAACAACTTGTTTCAATGCAGGGTGGAATTTTTTGCACCAAGGGCACTCTGTATCTGAGAATTCAATAATAACTGCCTCGGCTGTTTCTAGGCTTCCAAGAATATGATCAGATTCTGAAATAGGTACAATTGCTATATCGTTTACAACAGCATTCTTGTTGTCTTCAATCAACTTTTCATTTTGGGCAGGGAGTTTGGTTACGATAATACCTACCATTATAAGAAATCCAGCAACAACAATAGCTGCGGGGGTTGATAATTTCATTTTTGTATTATTTTCCATTTGTTAATTGTATCATATATAAACACTTTCGCAAAACATATATTGGTGTGATATAATATACGTATAAAGGTCTTTTATTATTATTAAATTATAAATATTATATGACATGTAATGGGAAGTGTGGATGTGGGGTTGGTAGTATCGTAAAGGTATTACTAATCATCGGAGGTCTTAATTGGGGTCTTACAGGAGTAGGTATGTTTATGAGCAAGAATTTAAATGTAGTAAATATGCTACTTAATTCAATGCCTATATTAGAAGCAATTATCTATATAGTTGTTGGTCTTGCAGCAATAATGAGTATTTTTGGATGTCCATGTGCAAAATGCAAAGCTTGCAAGGCAGGTGATACAGCAACTACAAGTATGTAATATGTTTTTAAATAAAAACACTCACTTTTTCTCTATCACAGTGAGTGTTTTTTTGTTGAAAAAAGACCCAAATATGCTATAATAGCCAAATATGTCTTTGTTTCTCATACTATTTTACACCTTTTCATTTCTTGCCGTTTATGTGCAAGTTTTTTTACTTGTAACATTTTTCGAAAACCGTAAAAAAATATTTATTCGTAGCGAAGGAATAACTTTACAAAATTATCCGGGAGTTACGATTATCGTGCCTTGCTACAATGAAGAAAATGTAGTTACCTTAACGGTTGATTCATTATTAGGACTTCAATACCCAAAAGATAAATTAAAAATAATCATAGTAGATGATGGATCTAAAGATAAAACATGGACAGTAGTCCAAAAGTATAAAAATAATCCACAAGTTATACTATTAAAAAAAGAAAATGGAGGTAAGCACACAGCATTGAATTTGGGTTTAGAGCATGCAACAAGTGAGTTTGTGGGTTGTCTTGATTCTGATTCATCAGTACATCCTGAAGCATTGAAACGCATAATAACATTTTTTGACAATCAGGAAGTTATGGCAGTAGCACCATCGATTATTATACGTGACCCAAAAAATATTCTTCAATACGCACAACGGGCAGAATACGATATGGCGCATTATACAAAAAAGATGTTGGCATTCCTGGAAGGTATACATGTGACACCGGGACCATTTTCTATCTTTCGTAAGGAAATATTTGAGGTGATGGGACCATACAGAAAGGCGCATCATACAGAAGATCAGGAAATTGCCTTAAGAATGCATAAGTATGGCTTCCGAATAGAACATTGTCCTGACGCATATGTATATACAGGTGGTCCAGCATCAGTGCCGAAACTCTTTCGCCAAAGGGTAAGGTGGATATATGGGTTTATTCAAAATGTGCGTGATTATAAAGGATTGTTCTTTCGACCACAATATGGTTATATTGGAATGTTCACTCTACCGTCGGGAATTATATCTATTTGTGGCACAATGTTCCTACTAGTTTTTATGGTAAATCAATTATATAATTTTGTTACTCGTAAAATATTGCAGGCTCAAGTTGTTGGTTTCGATCCATTTGCAAATTTACATGTAACATTAGACCCTTTTTTCATTAATACGAGAGCATTTTTATTTGTATCAATAATTTTATATATACTAGTTATTGTATCTCTGTTAAATGGTAGAAGGATGATATATGGCAGGAAGGTTTTGTCCTGGGATATTTTTTTGTTTATAATAGTGTATACTATTCTCGCACCATTTTGGCTTATGAAAGCCGTATGGAATGCAATATTTACAAAAGAACCGAGTTGGACATTGGAGCGAGATTATTCACTTAAGAAACTATAATATATATGAAAAATGATTGGAAAAAATATATAATCGTACTATTCATAACATTAGGCCTTTTTGCTACAGCTGGGGGACTAAGCAACTTTTTTGCAGATAAGAAAGTTCAAGAGATGAGAGATATTCAGAATAAATTGGCCACTGATATACTTTCCTCGGAAGCACAATTTGCACTATTATCTGAATTGTCTTGTGATCAAGATGAAGGTGGAGAAAATCTATCCCAAGAGCTCAATGAGCTCGCCGCAAAGATTGAGTATAGTGAACGAAACTTAAAAGGGAATGATAGTATTACAGAGCTGAAGAGGTATTATTCAATTCTTGAAATAAAAGATTATCTTTTAACTAAAAAAATAAATCAAAAATGCGGGAAAAAATATTTACCAATACTTTACTTTTATACAACTGCCGAGAATTGTGTAGCTTGTACAAAACAAGGATATGTATTGTCTGCACTACGAAATAAATATCCTGATTTAAGAGTTTATTCTTTTGATTATAATTTGGATCTTTCTGCGTTGCGGGCATTATTACATATATATAAAATTGAAGATACTAAGCTTCCAGCACTCATAGTGAACGAGAAAAAAGTTACAGGATTTCATACTATAGAGGAAATAGAGAAATTGGAGCCAATGATAAAGAAGTTACTCCTAAAAGAAAATCCAATTGATACAAAAACAGAGGTTACGCAATAGTTACATTATATGGTAGTCAACGGTTATATAGGTGATTTTTTATAGTGAGTGTCTTTACGATTCCGCTCGAACTTACTTTATCAAAAATTCGTGAGGAATATCCACACAATCGCACATCCGTGCGCTGAAGCGCCTCTGTGCGAAGCACAGAGCTTTTCCAAAGGAAAAGGACGGAATGTGCGAATACAAATGCGGACTTGGTTTTGCGAAACTATTTTCTGGGGAAAGGATTCGCAAAACCGAGACTAATGTTTTTGAAATTCGGCGGGGATTTTGGATTTTGCCCGCGCGAAAAAAAATCTGGGGAGGAATCCGTGCGGGCTTTCTTTCGGATTTTTTGGCGGGGCGGGTAACTGGAAAAAATAGTGCAATAAATTTTCAAAAATGCTAGAATATGCCTATTATGAATCCAGAAAAACACAACGATATGTCGGGTTTGGAAAAGATTAAAGCTCTAAAACAGGAACAGGAGTTAAAGCGCCAAGAAGCTGAAAATCAAAAGAAACAATCCAAGGAACAAGAGGAATTAGCAAAATCTTCTCAATACCAATCAGAAAGTGAAGAATTGGCTAAAATGACTTCTCGCAGAGAAGAAATTTTTAAGTGTTTAGCTGAAATAAAATCACGACGAGGAGATATTATTAAAACTGGACACAAAGCCGTTGAGGAAGCTCGTCACGATGAAGAAGTTGAGAAGATTTTGCATACAAAAGAAGGATTTGATGAAGTATTTTCTGGTGAAAAAGTAGAGTGGAAAGATTTGCAAGAAGAAGTGAATAATTTAAATGAGGAAATAAAAAATCTTGAAACTTCAATTCCTGAAAAAGAAAAACAGGTTGAAGAACTATTTTCACAAACAAAGGAAGGTAAAGAACAAATTTTAAAGAAAGAAAATGAAGAGGCTGAAAAGAGAGAACACGAAATTGCTGATAATTTTTTGACATACAAAAATGATATTTTGAATATTTCTGAAATTGAGAAAGGTAAGTTTAACTGGAATGTAATCAAAACGCATAATCTTGTAAAATTATCGCCAGAGGAACAAAACGAGGCAGTTTCTGCTATAAAGTCGGTTATTCATAAAGATATAGTTAAACAACTAAATCAAGAAAATGAAAAAAACGGTATAAATGATATTGGAAAAGATATTGATCGGATTGAAATTTTCAAGAAAGAGCGGAATGAACTTGTGGAAGAATTGCGTGATTTTCGTACTCAAGCAGAGGGCTTTTTGAAAAAGTATGAAAACTTATTTGAAAATCATAAAGAGGCATCTGAAATAATCGGTAAGTATTTTGGTAATCATGGCGAAAGACGAAATGTGTCTTTGGCTTATTTATATGAAAGACATAAAAATGATGGAACTCATGATGAGTATTTAGCTGGACTAACTCGGTCATTACAAGAAGATATAACTATGGGGGCAAAGTTTCCTAAAATAAATCCCATAAAGGAATATATTGAAAAAGTAAAAAATCAAAATGAAAAACTGATTTCCTTGATTGAAAATGATGATTTGGAAACCATTAAAAAGCTTTACAGTGGTAATGATTCGTCAAGTTATCAAAAAGAATTTTTTGGAGCTGATGATTATTCAATAGTAAAAAATCTTAAAGACAATTACCCTGAAGAAATTATAAAAACAGAAGCAAGTAAAAAAACTAAACTTTCTGTTTCTCAACTGCAAGAATACTATAAAAAACATCTTGATGAGCAAAAGTTAAAAGAAAATCTTATTATTGAACTGTCTGACGTAGGCATCGATATAATAATTGAACGTGCAAAAGCAGATGAACTTTTTGGCGGTCGAGCTAATTCAATCAGCGATATAGAATCTAAACAAAAAACTATCGACGCTAACAAAAAATTTGCTGAAGGTTATATTGATTTAATAAAAGAAAGTAAAGAACGAATACTAAAAGACAAGTTAAATGAAACGATTTCTTTTGAGGCAAAAGAAGCTGGTAGAGAATTTTCTGTTCCCAAATTTGCTTCAGATATTGAAAAAATAAATGATTATTCAAGAAATATTAAATCATCTGAAGAAAATATAAAAAATCTTGAAACTTCAATCAGAACTTTGGAAAATAAAAAATTAGGTGTTTTTGAAAGTAAATCAAAACATGAACAAAAAATTACCAAAGAAAAAGAAAAACTAGCTCAAGAAAAAAGCAGTAAGCAAAATAATGAGAATAACAGAAAGTATGTTTTGGAATTACAAAGCGACGACCTTGCTAGAATTTTTGATTCCCGAAGACGAGGACAAAATGACTGTGACTTATTCAAAGAAGCTGGACTTGAAAAAACAATGACTCTTGGTGATGCTTTAGACAAAATCCAAGTTTACTTGGACAAGCTACTTAACACCAAACTTGATGACAAAGAGATTGAATTGTTAAATAAATATACAGAAGCAAAATCAAAATTTGAAAAAGCAAACCAGTCAATTTTAGAACTACAGAAAAAATAGTTTTTTGGGAGCAATTTGTGCGGGAACGGGAGGGTGGGTCAAGCACAATACAAATGTTGTATCTCGGCTCTGCCGAGATTTCAATATATGTAAGGTACCCCATTCTTAAGACAATAATTCCTAGCAATTAATTAAATTTTAACTTGTTTAATTTCTTTTAGCAAACTCTCTTGGTGACATTTTAAGTTTCGTATGTATTCTTGTTGTATTGTATATATAAATAGTTTGATATATTTCATATACAAGTTCTCCTAATGTTTCAAATCTGTTAGGATCACCTAAATCAATCTTAAACTTATCATAAAAGGATTCTTGATATCCATTCTGCCAAGGACTCCCTTTATCTGACATCGATATTTGGATACCAGATGAAATACAAAAGTCTTGATATATTTGTGATGTATACTCACTTCCTTGATCAGAGTGTATGATATCTGGTTTTGGGTGATCTATTAATGCAGATACTAAAGCTTGGATAGTTACTGCTACCACTTTTTTTGGGCAATACCTAACTCTACCGTCAATTCACCAATGATTTGCTTTAACTCTTTATTCTCTTTTTCTAATTTGATTAAATCTCTTTGTGGTGTACCACCTGTACTTTCTCTTAACCATTCATATATGGTTGTTTTACCGATACCATGCTCATTTGATATCTCAGCTATTGATTTACCACTTGTTTTGACTCTATCTAATATTTGATTTCTCAAATCCATAGATATTTTATTATATGGTTTAGACATATTCTTTAGTTAGATTATTAATACGACTATTATACTATTAATCTTACATGGAAAATGTGTCTTAAATTTGGGGTACCTGTCACCTTTGTGAGTTCCCAACCAAAAAGTCGGGTATTGGAGCCGCTTCTCGGACTTGAACCGAGGACCTTCGCTTTACAAAAGCGTTGCTCTACCAACTGAGCTAAAGCGGCATGTTTATTGTTTTAAATATTTTTAACTTCTTCTTTCATCGCATGTTCCTTCTTTATTTTATCTTTTAGCCTTCGAATCTTTGTTTTTGATTCTAGCATAGCTTTCTGAATAAATGAAGGTTTTGTATCTGTACTTTCTTTCTTTAAAAATACTTTTTTAATCTTTCTATGCACATGAGGCAATTTTTCCCTCATTACCTTTTTGGCTTTTATGGTACCAATTAGTGAATATTTTACAACTGTTATCACAGTAATCTGTACAATATTCTTGGTGTAATATAGCACAACTTTCTCAATTTTCCTAAAGGAGACATCAGGCACCCGAGGCTGGCCTATTTGCCTTGCTCCACGCGCCAATTCTCGGGTGCTATATGTCAATAATCCAAAGATAACGAGTAGGGATATTATAAATATAATTATACTAATTGTCATCGATATTTTATCCTATAGATTCTTTGATAAATTTGTTGATACTTGCTTTGGACTGTGTAAGCAATGCTCCTACTGTCATATCAGGATTCTTGATAAATGATTGATCAACAAGAGTTTGCTCTTTGAAGAATGTATCAATTTTACCATTCAAGATCTTGTCTTTGATTTCTTGTGGCTTGTCGCTACCTTCCAATTCCTTCATAAAAATTTCTTTAGCTTTTGCTTGTGTATCAGCATCGATCTCGTTGCGAGTTGTATATGATGGATTCATTGCTGCTATATGCATAGCGATATCTTTTGCCAATTCTGCTGTTCCACCGGCAAGGACTACTACAACTGCTTTCTTGCCACTGTGGACATAGCTACCGATAACATCACCTTCAATTACCTCTACTTTACCAAGCTCAATCTTCTCGCCAATTTTTTGGATTATTTGACCGATTATCTCTGCACTTTTTGCGTTCATTGCATCGATACCATCGTTTAGAGCAATCATTGCGAGCTCATTGGCTATCTTTATGAATTCTTCATTTCTAGCTACGAAATCTGTTTCGCAGTGAAGAGTTAATAGAACAGTTTTACCAGATCCATTTGCAACTACAATTATACCTTCACTTGCGTTACGATCTGCCTTTTTCTCGGCAGCGTCGCGAGACTTGTTTTTCAAAATCATTTTGGCTTTTTCCATATCACCCTCGGCTTCCTCAAGTGCCTTTTTGCATTGCATTACAGATACACTAGTTGCATCTCGTAATTCTTTGATTAACTCCGTAGTTATTTGTGTTGTCATCCCATTTAAAAAATTTAATTATTAATGTTTTTCTTATATTCTACTGTCCCATGATTTTTAAACGGGACAAGTTCTTATATTTTAGCATATATACAAATATATGCATTTGGTTAAAGTAC
>JADLCZ010000047.1 GCA_020846955.1 Candidatus Nomurabacteria bacterium | reverse complement strand
ATATATAGTATAATATTTCCATAATTTTTGCAAATATAATAAATAGTTACAATAAGCAAGGACTGTCCTTGCTTAAAAAGTATTTACTTAATATAATATATGGATGTTACGCAAAGACCCATTTATCACAGGAGAATACTATCATATATATAATCGTGGAATTGACAAGAGAACCATTTTTAAATCAAAGAAAGATTATGAAAGGTTTATTATGCTTTTATACGTTACAAATTCTAATAGCGAAAATCCACTTCGTCTTGATAACTTAATAAACCAACAACATAAAACATTTAATGAGATTTTTATTCTTGATAAAGGTCAGCCACTTGTTTCTATTGGGGCTTGGTGTTTAATGACAAACCACTTTCATTTATTAATAAGGCAGGAGATTGATGGAGGTATTAGTAAATTTATGAAAAAACTGGGCACTGGTTATTCAATGTTTTTTAATATCAAATACCAAAGAAAAGGAGCATTGTTTGGTGGGCCATTTAAATCAAAATTAATTGGTACTGATGATAATTACATGAGGCAATTATTTGGTTATATCCATATTAATCCCTTAGAAATAGCTTTCCCTGATTGGAAAAATAATATAAGTAAACAATCATCTGAAATGAAAAACTTTTTAGATTCTTATGAGTACTCTAGTTATGTTGATCACATAGGGCAAGATAGGATTGTGAAAAATATAATTAACAAAGATAAATTCCCAAATTATTTTCATAAGGAGAAATCCTTCCAAGATTTTGTGGAAAATTATTTTATAAAACCAGATTTACAAACCTAAGCAAGGACTGTCCTTGCTTAAACTTTTATTGCAAATTAATAAATTTCCGGCATTTTGAGCATATGTAAGGATAAATTCTTGGTATATATGTTTTATTTATAGTATAATATTTGTATGGATAATATTGTTTCCCCAAACATGGAAAATCAAAATTCCAGGAAGACTAGAGTCAATAAAAAAAGTATAATTATTTCGGTAGTTATTCTTATTGTTGCTATTTTAGCATTATTATTTTTCCTTAAATATAAAAAATCAAACATTAATAACAAAGAGCCACTAACGAAACAAGAAAGAATTGATATCCTAAATGGTTTAAAAAAGACCCCACCAAGTGACGGCTCAGTAAAAATGACAACAGAAGAGAAGCTCGAAATCCTTGAGGATATATCCAGCAAAAAGCCAACCACAACTACAAAAAAGGTAGAATTATCAGCCGAGGAGCAACAAAAGCTTTTTAGTTCTATAAGATAATATGACAAAAATGCAAATTAAAACGAATTTAAAAAATGTAGCACAGAAATTGGCTGTGATTGCGATTGGGTTATTGGTAGCAATATCTGCAAGTTACGTTTCGGCTATGAGTCGGCCATCTGATATCAATACAAACTACCCCGAGGTTTTAAATGTTGGTGATGCTACACAGATGAAAGATGGGCTTATTAGCACACTTGCATTCATGGCAGGTGACTATGCGACTACTTCTACGAGCAATTATCTGCTAGTAGACAATCTAGGTATTATGGCTATTGGTAAAAGTACTACTCCAGACCCATCAACGGGGATTAGTCTAGATATTGCTGGCACTACTGGCATCATGGGTACAATACGCGCAAAAGATTTAGCAAGTTCGGGGCTCAAAGAAGTCTGCGCAGACAAAGATGGCAAAATTGTATTTTGTACAAAGGAACAAGAATTCGTCGCAAAATATTCCGACAAGCCAACTTACTACGGTATCATGGTCCCAGAGGGAACAAAGTCTATGACAGTAGAAATATATGGTGCAGGTGGTGCAGGATATTCAAAAGTAAATAGTATTACAGGATCAGACGAAGGCCAGTCTTCTTATATAATTGGAGATGGCATAAGTATTATTGCAGAAGGTGGTACCGCTGCCAATTCAAGTAGCGCTGGTGGTAAGGGAGGAACTGTTTCAATTATAGATACCAGTTCATTAATTGATAGCACCAGTAAAACAATAGCTGATGGTGGCGATGGTACAGCACCAGGATCATTTAGTTCGAGCCCTTCTCAGTATGGAGGAAGTAATAAATGTTCGGGTACTACATATATAACAATAAAAGGCGCTAAGGGTAATGTGGGTGGTAAAGGTGGCAAACCATATAATGGGTCAAATGCTAGTGGTGGGTCTGCGGGAGATGCGGGCCCAACTTCAGGATCAAGTTGGAACTTTAATGTATATTCATCTGAGTCAAATCCTCCAATTAATTATACTGACTGTAAGTATGCTGAGCAGTCTAGTGATGATTTTGTTTCACCAAAAAATACTCGTCCTGGTGGTAATGGGGTAGATGGAGCGAGTTTTGGTGCTGGAGGATCTGGTTTTGGTGGTAAGGGTGGCTTATCCAAGGTAACATCAGACTCAATAAATAATTGCACTAATTGTAAAGGTGGGGATTCTGTGGCAGGTGGTGGCGCAGGTGCTTACATAAAAGCTAAAATTGATACGACTAAAGGCGGAAACACTTACTATTTAAAAGTTGGTAATGGTGGATCTTATGATACAAAAACATATCAGTGTGGCAATGATAAATGTTTAGACCAAATAGGGGGAGGAGCATTCCCAGGGAAGGGAGCACCAGGATATATTAAAATAACCTACAATAATTAATTATGAAAAATAATAATTTAAAACTTTTAATATTTTCTTTTCTTGCAATATTTACTATACAAGTAGTGGGTGCGTACACTACTCCGTCTTGCGGACCGACAAGCAAATGTATTGATGACCCTATGAATGTAACTACAACAGATAATTATAAATATTCAGGATTGGGAGTAAAAGAATTTATTTCAGGGACTGCTGGGACTATTGCTATAGATCAATCTGGTAACACGATAGTGAACTCTGCTACAGCACAGAACGATGTAAGACTATATGTAGAGGGCTCTATCAAGATCAAAGACCTAGCTGGCAGTGGCACACGCAGAATCTGTTCGAGCAAAACAGGGTCAAGTAACGAAGGTTATCCATTAGTAATATGCCCATAATAATATGAAAAATAATATAAAAAATATTTTAATAATTGCGGTAACATTTTTATTCTTTGGGTATGTGGTATTTGCGGACCCTTCTGGCAAGCCAATAGATCCAAATGTTGATTTACCAATCACTCAACTTAATAGCACTCAAACAAAAAGTGGAGCCTTGATAGTAAATAAATTCCTCGTTGGAGATTGGAAGGATTCGAAAGGGAATTTTGTTGTTATGAATTCTCTCGGAATGCTCGGTATCAAGGAGACAACTTCAAGTATAAATAATATGTCAGAATATTTAGAAGTAGAATCTGGAAAAGTTCGTTTATCAGAACTATCTGTACCCAATGTAGATGTATGCGCAGACTCAAAAGGAACATTGGTGCAATGCCAAACAACAATATTTAGCCATTCAGGAGATGACACAAAGCCATATGAGACATATAGTTTCAAAGTTCCAGCTGGGGCCACAAAACTTATTGTTGAATTGTATGGAGCAGGCGGCGCAGGATATTCAATGAATAGAAATGATTGGTCTCCAGATGAAACCAATCATCCCGCGTGCTCACAAACGGGGCAATATGTTTGTGATAACGGAGGTTCAGCAATTTTTTATGACAGCAATGGAAAAGATGAAATATTAAGAGCTCTTGGTGGAAAAAGTGCGACATCTAAGCACGTAGGTGGGGCTGGAGGATCATATTCAATTTCAGGAAGTTCGAAAATAGATACAATAATAGAAAAAAAAGAGGGAGAAACAGGAGGTAATGGAGAAAACGGAGGGTCACCAGATACAAGTAAAACATTTAAATGTGATATTACATATAATGCCACAATCGGTGGCTATGGTGGACAAGGTGGTGTCGGAGGTAGAGCGGGTCATGGTGGTTTAACTCCTGGAGGTCCAGGCGGAAAAGGCGGGGCAAGTATATTAGATTTATCTTTTGATGATAGATGCAGTGGTTATGGTAATAATACTTTTAATGGTAAAGGCTTTCTTTCAGAAAATGCGGCGAACGGTCAATTCGGAGCAGGAGGTGCCGGAGGCGGTGGAATGGGTGGATATTCTGATCGTGGCGGTAGCATAGAAAGAATAGGAACAAATCCTACAGAGTATGCAGACAAAGATTCACTTTGTTCTACGGGAGGTACTTGCCCAAAGGCGGATCAAGGTTATGCTGGTGGAGGTGGAGGTGGATATATAAAAGCTGTAATAAAAGGTGTAAAAGGTGGAGAAGTATACAATATTAAATTGTCACACGGAGGTAAAGTTCAAGGCTGGACAGAAGACAAAGGTCAAGCTTGGTGTTACTTCATGCAAAAATATTCTTGTTTCGGAGGGTCATATAGTGGCAATGGCTCAGGTGCATATGCCAAAATTACAGTAAATTAATTATTTATATAATAAAAAACACCGCCTGTGAGAGCGGGGTTTTTTTGTTCGAAAAATCTTAACATACAAAGCTAGTTTTTACAAAGCTTGTAAGTGAAAATTTTATTTTCAGTATAAATATACAAAGTATAAATACCTGAAACTAAATTAGAAGTTTCGATAGAAGATTCATTTCCGGAGTACATTACTTGCCCAACACCACCCATAAGCATAACATTCTTTACACTTTTGAAGGTGCTTAAGTTAATTATGTTAGTAAATGGATTAGGAAATATTTTGTATTCAGGCGAATCAAACTTTGTAGTAGTACCAGTAGAATTTGGAATTTTTTCTCCATAAACCAAATATTGCGGTTTAGGGAAAAATCCTTCTGGTGTTTCCCAGTCTTTTCCTATTTCTAAAACCATATTGATTTGAAGGCTGTCACCAGGTGTTAACATTTTTGTGTTTACATCGGCTGAAATCCTAAATCTATAATAGGTGGGCGTTAGAGGAAAATTTGTTGGTACTTCAAGTAAGTTTTGATTAAACATAACATCACCAACATAGGTTAATGTGTCATATTTTCTAAGCAAACTTAATTCCCAGTTTTGTATTCCCCAGTGACCCCCAGTGCTTTTAAGTTCACCAGAGATTCTTTTTAACCAATCACGATTATTAAAGTCATGATTGATATCTCCGCTTATTACTAATACTTCAAATATAACCATTCGAACAGTTTTGCTGCTGTCGTCATCAGTTACTTTTAGGACACGTGTTTGTACTGTGTCATCTTTGAAGCCTTTTGTTTGGGCGGATACCTCATTAGATGAGGTACAGAAAGCAAGGGCTACTGCCCAAAAATAAGCAATCATTTTTGTTTTCATGATTAATTGATTAGCTTAGAAAAGACTATATATAATCTACTCTAAGCTAACCAACCAACATGTATCGAAACTTCTATTGTAGATGAACAGACAGAACTCAAATATATTATAGTACAGCTCGACATGGTATGTCAACGATTTAATAGGGAGTTATCCACAGCTCCCAGATAGGGCCCTAGGCCCTATCTGGGGGGCTTATTTAAGTTTTAATATACGTATATTACATAACTTGTTTTGTAGTATAATAAACCCATGGAAAAATTACACATTAATAACTTACTTCAACAGAAAACATCATATACTGAAGGAAAAGTTTTAGAGGAATTGGAAACAGATAAAATTAAAATATTTTTAGTTGATGGTAGAGATAAGAGGCCGGTTAGGGATACTCAGAGTATTCTGAATGTGGAAAATAATTTTTGCCCGTATTGCCATCAATCAATACCTTGTGCTCATTTAGGTGATATTGCTGATTGGCATATAACAGAGAATAAATATCCTGGTACAAATATGGAAGTTATAGCAGTTTCAAAAGATCACTCGCCCAACCTAAAAAATACTGATTTTAGGGTATGGATGCATATAGCACAGACAACAAAATCAACATTAATATATTCTCCTGCTCGCAAATCTTTACCTGAACATAAACATATTCAACTTTTAAATCATGAACAAATCCCGTTTTTAGGAGAAAAAATAGAGTGGATTGATGAAAATATTGGTTATACAAGTGAATATAAACACCGAGCGCTTATTATAAAGGGTGATTTTGAGGGTAGATTAAATAAGACTGTTACTGTTTTACAAAATCTATATTTAAAAGAGCATATGTATAATTTGGTTATGACACCCAACTCAACATATATATTACCATCAAAGAAAATTGGTCGTATGTTGGATGCACGAGTTTTTGTTGGAATAATATCAACAACCGACAAAAATATATTTGATGATATAAAGAAAAAAATAGAAAAGGGCGAAGAATCAACAATTATAACCGACTTTAGTGATTGTAATTACGAGGAAAAAGAATTACGCGAATTAGCAAAAAAAACACCAGAGCGTTTCCCCAATGTCAGTGACATAAAGAATAAACTTGATTTATTAAAATCTAAACCTGGTGCGGTTCTTTCGTTTGGGGAAAAGAATATACCCTATAGTCTAGAAATTGCAAATAATCTAGATATTGAATTTCAGAGTTGTAATTTTGCATTTGTAACTGATAAAAAATCTAACTTTTATCCGGATTGTATACCGCCAACATTTAATAATTTAATTAATAAAGATCTACTAATTAAATTAGATACACTAACTCCAAACATAGAAAATTATGTTATTAATTTAATGGAATATTATCACAAGGATTATGTGTATGTTATTTCTAACGTTGATAATCAGTCTTGCGGGTTAGAAAAAATATACAAGAGTGAAGTTAACAAATCTATATCAACACAGCGACTTAGGCTAGAAAACATTGAAAATACACAAGAAATAAACACTTATGTGCAAAAGCAAATACAAGAGATTAAAGAAAAATGCAAAACATCAAAACAATTTATTGAGCTAGTGATTGGTGTAAATGTACACAATGTTAAAAATATTGCTTTTTTGCAAGAAGAATTTGCTTCGGCGACTACAAAAATTCTTCCAAAGATTGATTTAAATACAAATTGGCAAGATGTCGATAAATATATTTCAAAAAATATACAACCCGCATTAAGAGATTTTAACCCAACAACTCCAATACTTCTAGGGTATGTTGCTGAAAATTATAAGGATATTATTTTATCTCAACCTATACAGAATTCAGAGGAAGGTATCATTGTTTTATATGCTGGGCAAAATGAATCTCCGTCAGGAAATGAAGCTACCCAAAATTGGATTAATATAATTACAACAGAAACGAATAAAAAAATTGAAATCATTTATGATAAACCTACTGATAAAAAATTTAGCACAGTCAAAGATACAATATCTAAGCATTTTAAGAATTTGAAGCCAGGCTCAGAGGTGATTATCTTAGACAAATATGTAATTAAAAAAATTAACCCCAATGAATTTGAGGCATATATGTTGTTGCGTAAATATACTGATAGATTACATAAAGATAATATCACAATAATCGCCCCAGAACTTATCGACTATGATACAAAAACTAAACAAGCCTTACTTACAAAAATTGGAACATTTAAACAGTATTCACCCAGTGAATACTTTGGACAGACACAATTGTACAATTTAAATTATTACAATACCCTCTACGAGGTTTTAGAAATTATTAGGAAAAATATTCCTAATAAGGAGATATTTGACCAGACGGATCATGACCTGAGTGTTGAGGGTAGGTTTTCTAGAATAATAGAAACTATTAATAATGATGTAACAAGTAGTGAATCCTTGGAAGATGTGATGCTTAGTAATAAGGTTAAGGATATGATAATTAGTAGTCAAGATATTATTATGGAATTACCCTTACATGCAAGTCATAGGGATCCCAATCCAAATAATTATCTCATGAAAATTAGCGAAGAAAATATTTTAGTAAAGTTGGTTGATTGGGAAAAATTTGGTCTCTCAAGAAGAGGTTATGAGGAAGGTATGTTTATGTCCTTGCTTGCTTTAGACAAAGATAAACAAAATGAGTATTCCCAGTTTGTTATGGGAAAATTAAATAATAAAGAAATTGTAATGTTTTGGAGGACTACTGCCGCGCGGGCTTTACATGAAATGTTCTCAACGCTTCACGGGTTATATGATTCGAGGATACAGTCAACAACAAAAAATTTGGTCGAAACCAATGAGCAAAAAGATAAACTTATATTGGGTTTTAAATTATTAACAAAAAAAGCATTAGAAGAAATTAACAAAATTAAAAAAAATGAACTTTAAAAATTTTAAAAAAGAAAAATCTACAAGCAAATTTAAAGGTATTGTTTCTGAGGTATTTCATAGAAGCTTTAATAATAATATACATGAATATGTTGTTTTGCCTGATGTTGCGAGAGTGATTGCTATTACTAATGACAATAAATTTTTATTATTAAGAGAAAAAAGCTTTTCTTATCAAAAAAGCTATTTTTCATTACCTGGTGGAACCGTAGAAGACACAGAAAAGCCCAAACAAGCAGCCTTAAGAGAACTTGAAGAGGAAACAGGGTATACATCTAAAAATATTAAATTATGGTTCGACTACAATTTCTCACAAACAGTGATAAGTAAAAAGCATTATTTCATCGCTAAAAATTGTGAAAAGAAATCAATACCAAAACTAGATCTAAATGAAAACATTGTTGTACTAAAGCTGGGGTATAATGAGTTCCTGAAAAATGTTTTATCAGATAGATTTAAAAATACCGAAATACAAAATATATTCTTTAGGTTGAAACTTAACAAAAAAGAAGAAGAAAAATTTAAAAAATTACTAAATGATTAAGTAAATATCCGTTTTTTCTCGCGTAGTTTTATTTACCTACTATTCTTTGTATTTATTACGATTCCATTAGTAATACTATTATATGTATAGTATAATAATAATTATGAAATCTTGGTTCTCAACAATGGCAAAAATCTCTATAATTGTGTTTACTTTTGCAGTATATCTCTCGTCCGCGCCATCAGCAAGTGCTGGAGCTGATGACAATGT
>JADLCZ010000046.1 GCA_020846955.1 Candidatus Nomurabacteria bacterium | reverse complement strand
ATAAAGTCATGTGCGTAAGCTTTCTTTGCAACGGCTATAATTTCCTCCTCTGTCGCATCGGGTTTGCCATAAGCAATATTCTCACGGATAGTCCGATGAAATAATATAGATTCTTGTGGCACATACGAAATAGCTTTTCTTAGATCGTCTTGCGTAACATTACGAATATCCTGTCCGTCAATAAAGATAGCGCCACTGCTAACATCCATAAAACGTAATATCAAATTCGTAATAGTCGATTTACCAGCACCTGAGTGACCTACAACACCTACACGATGCCCTGGCCTGATATTTAAATTAAAATTATTTAGAACTTCTTGTCCATTTTTGTATACAAAACTTACACTATCAAATACCAAATGACCTTTGTTCATTTTCAAATTTTCAGGGCTTTCTCTGTCGACAATATCCGGTACAGTATTGAAAATATCAAAAACTTCTTGCATGTCCGCAAGCGACTTCATAAAGCGCATAAAGCTGTTACTTAGGTGCCAAAGTTTCTCGAAAACAATAACCATATATGTCTGCACAAGTACTACAGTTCCTGTCGAAATCTTGCCATCAAGCCACATACTAATCATATAATACAGAATTGTACTTGATGTAGTAAAAACCAAGACAGATTGTATAAGCTCAATTTTAAGAGCAAAGAACCATGATTTCCTGCTGTTATTAGCTGCCTCATGAGTAATCTCGTCGAAAAGTTTGATCTCTTTATTTCGGGCAGAAAATATTTTAATTGCCAATATATTGCCAAAGACGTCAGCCATTCTCCCTCCAATTCGTGAGTCAGATTTGGCCTCGAGTAAGTCGTATTTAATTTTTTGTTTTATAAATATAAATATTATTAGTAAATAAATAAAAACAAATAAAATAAATATTAAGCCAATTTTTTTTGATTGGTTAAATATTACAATAAACACACCTGTACATATAATAGTCGACGCATAAAATTCATAGACAAATATATCAAACATTTGCTCAAATGAGCCAACAAAACGCCTCGATTTAGTGACCAAGCTGCCCGCAAATGTGTTTGCAAAAAATGTTTGTGAATTATTTGATATTTTTTTGAAGCAAAAATCCCTTAGATCTTTTATTACATTTATTTCGAATTTAAATATCAGAAATTTCCCAAATCGGGCAAGGATAAGAAGTGTTAGATTTAGTAATACAATAATTGTAAAAAATTTAAATAGATCAGTAGCAAGTAAGTATTTGAGAGTTACTGAATCCGACAGAGTATCGATGATTTTTTTAAAATATATAGGGCGAACTATGGCATCTATAACTACTCGAGTACCAAAAAGTATAAATATAGAATAAAAAAGTACAGGGTATTTCTGTATTTGTGGCCAAACATATTTGCGTAAATTTGCAGTAAATGACATAAAAACATTATACCACAGAAACCCTTATATTCAAAGGATTTTTTATTAAATAAATATTTATAGTAATTCTAGAGTGCTTTTTGCTCAGGAATTGCAACATTTCGCTTCCAGAATTTATGTGACATTGCATCACGAACAGCAATGTATTCTTTATTTTTCATTAAGTGCAAAGTAAGTATTCCAGCAATTATACCCAACACTCCTGCGCTAAATCCTTGTAGGAAAATCCCCCAAAATGTAAACAAGCTGAATATATTATCAAAAATATCTAGTGAGAAGTACGAAATTATTCCAATAACCAATGTTGCCACAATACTCTGAAATACTGTTCGAGAAATCCCAGTTTTGATCCCGGCAAAAAAATCTTTTCTGAATGATAGCCAGATTAGACCCACATTTATCAGTGACCCGATTGCATAAGCAAATGGTAGTGCAAGCATCTCTGTACCGTGCACATCAGTGACACGCAAGAGACTCTCTATAGTGTGACGAAGTATCGGCATAGTATAGAATAATTGCAATATAACAAAACCCAGAACAACAACGACAATTGATGAAAATAAATTTATCCACAAAGGCTTCTTTGTATTACCAGATGCATAATACCCACGTACAAGTAGTAATACTATACTTTGCGATACAAGTGAAATAATAAATAGTGCTACTGCTGCAGCCGTAAGCTTGGTCTGCCCCCAAGAAAATGTGCTAGCACCTAATATAACACGTACAATCTGTGCTCGTAGAACAATAAATATCGCCATAATAGGCAACGACCAAAAAATTATCTGTTGTATTCCACCAATAATATTTATACGAAATGTTTCCATATCATTTTTTGCATATGCACGCACAAGTATAGGAAAGGCTGCAACAGAATACGATATACCTATAATTCCAACAGGCACAGATTGTAGATTAAACGAGAATGTAAAGAGTGAGATAGACCCAGCCGAGAGCTTAGAGGCCAAAGCAATAAAAATAATCATAGTAATACTTCCAAATGAGAGTGTAAGTGTACGTGGTATAGAAATTTTGATAACAGATATGACTTCCCTCCATGCTATTTTATTGGTGAATCGTGGTAATAAATTGTGAGATACAACAGTTGGGATCTGTATAGCTAGATGCATAATTGCTCCAAGTATCACACCATATGCCAATCCATATGTACCGAAGCTTGGGTAAAAAAATATTATCCCAATAATTATCCCAATATTATAAAATACAGGTGAGAGCGAGAAGACAAAAAACTTTTTATACAATTGTGTGACAGTACCAATCAGATTTGAAAACCCGATTAGAATCGGAGACAGAAGCATAATTCGACTTGTATGTACCAATATATCGTACGAATTTGGGTTAAAGCCAGGTGCAATTAGATGCGCAATTTGTGGCATCAAAATATATACAATTATGCTCACTACGAGCATGCATATCATAAACGCCGAGAAGATAGTATTGAGGAATTTCCGAGCATCATTATGTCCATCCTCACCCTTCATTTTACCCACAATAAAAGGCATCAATACTGTAATAGATGCAAGCGATGCAACAGAAACATATAATAAATCGGGTATTCTAAATGCAGCATAATAAATATCGAGCACGGGTCCAGCTCCTACAATATGCGCAAGTAATCTATCACGAACAAGACCTAGAATTTGTGAGAGAAAGGCAAAAGAACCAAGCAACAATGCAGCCTCGTTTACCCCATGGAATTCCTTGTTCAAAAATGTAAAAATCTTTTTTACCATATTATATTACAATATTCACAAGGCGTCCTTTTACATAAATAATTTTCTTTGCTGATTTGCCATCCATCCATTTAATTACATTTTCATCTCTCATTGCTTTGGCTTTTATTTCGTCTTCATCTTCATCTTTGCCAATTACTAATTCTGCGCGAACTTTGCCATTTACTTGTACACCAATCTTTACTGTTTCGTTTTCTAACTTTTTAGGATCATATTTTGGCCATTTAGATAAATGTATGCTTTTCCTTTCTCCCATTTGCAACCACAATTCCTCTGCAATATGAGGTGCAAAAGGTGCAAGAATTTGTAAGAATATTTTATAATCTTTTATCTGCACAGATTCACATTTCTCCATATCATTGAGTAACATCATCATAGACGAAACAGCAGTATTGAAATTCATACTTTCAATATCTTCAGTGACTTTCTTAATAGTTTTGTGAAGAATTGTGAGTAGCTGAGCCGACATAGGAGAATTTTCTGCGTGTCGGAGCCCCCGTAGAGAGGGTAAAGCGCGGAAATTCTGCTGTGTCGGTGAGGCTACTTTTAATCCAAGTCTCCAAACTCTTTCCAAGAATCTTCGTGGGCCTATCATACTCTCTGTACTCCAAGACACTGCTTGGTCAAATGGCCCCATAAACATCTCATACATACGAAGTGTATCGGCTCCGTACAACTTTACTATTTCATCTGGATTTACTGTATTACCTACGCTCTTGCTCATCTTGGCACCACTTTCAGCAAGTATCATTCCATGACTTGTACGCTTCATATATGGCTCCTTTGTAGGGACAACTTTCAAATCATAAAGGAATTTATGCCAGAAACGTGAATACAATAGATGGAGTGTTGTATGCTCCATACCACCGTTGTACCAATCGACTCCATTCTTCATCCAGTATTTCAGAGCCTTCATACTCGCGAATTCCTTTTTGTTCTTTGGGTCTGTATAACGTAGGAAATACCAAGAGCTCCCTGCCCAATTCGGCATAGTATCTGTTTCCCTTTTGGCCTTGCCTTTACATTTAGGACATTTTGTATTGACCCATGCTGTAATATTCGCCAACGGGCTCTCGCCATTGTCTGTAGGCTCGTATGATTTTACTTTTGGTAATTCCAATGGCAAATCTTTTTCATTTAGTGGTACATATCCACATTTATCACAATTTACAATTGGAATAGGCTCTCCCCAGTAACGCTGTCTGGAGAATACCCAATCACGAAGTTTGAATTTCGTAACAATCTTGCCACCTACATATTCAGTAATCTTTTTACGTGCAACCTCGGAATCCATACCTGTAAATTCCCCAGAATTTATGAGTGTACCTTCACCTTCGTATGCAAAACCCCCAACTTGATAATATTTCCATGCAAGAGTATCATCTGGGATAGTTATTTTTGAAGCAACTTGGCTCTCTGGTATCCATTTAAAATCATGTTTTTGTTTTTCTTCTTCGTTTATTTCTACTTTTTTTTCTGACAATAAATTAAATACTAGTGTTCGCACATGAACAATACGATTAACATCTTTTTGTGCTTGAAAAAATTCTGCGCAAGTTTCGATTGATAATTTCTCCTTGAACTCAACATCCGTATAACCAGTTTCCTCTTTTATTTCTCTTATTGATGCTTCAACTTCTGTTTCGCCTTCCTCAATACCACCAATAATAAAGTTTATTGGTTTATTATCACCCCAAGATTCATCTTTAAGAAAAGCAAGCAATATTTCTTTGTTTTTTAGGTTACGCAGAATAACGTGTACAACATCCCGCTTAGTATCTTTTTTATCATTGCGGGGTAAATTCTTTAAATCACGCAGAACGGGCATAATAACTTGAGATATCTTAATTTTATTTTTCTTTGCAAATTCAAAATCTCTCTCATCATGTGCTGGTACTCCCATTATTGCTCCTGTACCATAGTCTCCCAATACATATTCAGCTTCCCAAACAGGAATTTTCTCTTTACTTGCGGGATTGGTAACATATTGTCCAGTAAAACGATCAGCCTTACCCGCGATAGCTATAAAGGTAGCACCATACATTGTATCGGGTCTAGTTGTGAAAATTTCTATATCATCGAATTTGACCAGTGCGCCTTCGCTCTTGCCTATCCAATTTCGTTGTTGAATTTTTATTTTCTCCAAATAATCTACCGTATCTAAATCTTTATCCAATCTATCTGCATATTTGGTAATTGCAAGCATCCATTGCTCTTTCTCTCTCTTCTCAACTGGGCCTCCGCAACGATCACATACTCCACCCTCGGCTTCTTCATTTGCAAGTCCAATTTTATCTTTTGGGCACCAATTGATCTCTGTCTTGGCCTTATAAGCCAAGCCTTTTTTGTACATTTGAAGAAATATCCATTGAGTCCATTTATAATACGCCGGATCCGTGGTATTGACCTCGCGTGACCAGTCGAAAGAGAATCCGAGCATTTTCAACTGCTTACGAAATGTATCTGTATTTTGCTTGGTAACCTTTGCAGGTTGAATACCAGTCTTGATAGCATAATTCTCAGTCGGCAAGCCAAAGGCATCCCAGCCAATAGGATAAAGGACATTGTAGCCCTCCATTCTACGCTTACGCGAGATTATATCCATCGCAGTATTACTTCGTATATGACCTACATGAAGCCCTGCTCCAGATGGATAAGGGAATTCTATGAGTCCGTAGAATTTCTTGCCAGCTTTGCCTGTCTTTGCCGTGTAGATTTTATTTTTATCCCATTCATTCTGCCACTTTTTTTCAATTTTCTTGTGATCGTATTCTTTCATTACTATTTAGAGAATTTTTTTACTGCCAAGTATATAAGTGTAGCAAGTGCAATACCAAGGATAACTACTTTCAATAAATTGTCAGCAATAGACCAGTATCGAATTGAAGCAATGATGAATGATAATACTCCTCCCCAAGCGAATGATATACTAAGTAATGGTAATGTCAGGAATCCTGCAATAATTAATGAGACAACACCTAGCACTACAAGTGTTATAAATACATTTCTTTCATACAATTTTCGAGCTTCGTCGTAATTTTTTTGATTTGTATAATTTGGGTCACAGTATCCTGTAGCTTTTGTTTCGGATAATTTCTCTGGGTAAATATTTTCATTCCATTGGCCTCCAATACTTAAACATTCATCCCTAGTTTTAATGGATTCTATAACTGGTGCAGGTTTGATAAATTGATCATAAACAGGCTCCTTGTAGACAAGCGATACACCATAGTTGAAAAACATATTCATAACAACAACAATCGCAACCACAATTGACACACGCACAAATTTGGAAGTTTTTGTAATATTATTTGTATCCATCCCGTTAGAGATAGGAAGTCCAAAGACTTCCGTATCATATTGATTATTGTTAATAATATATTTACGATTTATATTTTTTTTCATCCCGCAAGTACATAACAGCACATCTCTTACGGGATCCATATGCTGGATTATAACATAGAAATAGTGTATAATAAAACCTATTATGATAAAGCATATTCGAACAAAATCTATGGATAGTATTGAGCGAACTGCAATCAAAGCTACATATTGGATCGGCTCTACAAGCTCGCTTCTTATTCATACTGCATTATTTGCATTTTCTTTTGTAATGTACTTCTGGGGATTTGAGATTGATAAAATATTGCTTGTTGTTACAACTCTTGTATCACTCGAGGCAATATACCTATCTATTTTTATCCAAATGAGTGTCAATCGCCAAGCACGCAAATTGCATGCTGTGGCTCGTGACGT
>JADLCZ010000045.1 GCA_020846955.1 Candidatus Nomurabacteria bacterium | reverse complement strand
CGTATGTGCCACAAGAATCTATATTATTTCATCGGACTATCCGTGAGAATATTGCTTATGGCAAACCCGATGCGACAGAGGAGGAAATTATAGCCGTTGCAAAGAAAGCTTACGCACATGACTTTATATCCAGGCTTCCATATGGTTATGAGACATATGTAGGTGAGCGCGGAGTCAAGCTTTCGGGTGGAGAGCGCCAAAGAGTAGCTATTGCTCGTGCAATGATCAAGGATTCCCCAATATTAATCCTCGACGAAGCGACAAGCTCACTTGATAGTATTAGTGAGCAATATATCCAAGAGGCGCTAAATGAACTTATGAAAGGCAAGACTACCATTGTGATTGCACATAGATTATCAACAATTCAGAAAATGGATAGAATTATTGTGCTTGAAGATGGCAAAATTGTTGAAGAGGGTACTCACAAGGAGTTAATTGAAAAACAAGGTATCTACGCCGACCTCTGGAATCATCAAGTTGGAGGGTTTATCGAATAGATAGAGGTTTAGACTCTATCTAGAATATGATATAATCACATTGCATGAGAAAACAACCTCTTATTATAAATGAATATTACCATATATATAATCGTGGAGTAGATAAGCGTGATATTTTTTCTGATAAAAAAGATATATGGCGCTTTATTGAAAGTATTATTGAATTCAACAATACTGAAGGAGTTGGAAGTTTAGCAAACTTGAGAAAATCCAAGACAGAGTCTAAACCTCCATCCAGAGAATCAGTTGTTTCGGTTGTTGCTTATTGTTTGAATCCAAATCACTTTCATTTAATTTTAAAACAATCCGTTGATGGTGGAATAGCAAAATTTATGCAAAAATTACAAGGAGGATATACATATTATTTTAATGTAAAAAACTCTCGTTCAGGATCTTTGTTCCAAGGAACCTTTAAATCACATCATATTGGAAATGAAAATTATTTTAATAAAATACTTGGATATGTAAATAATAATTATGAAGTTCATGATATTCCACCGGATAAAAAAGATTTAATATTTGCGAGTGATTATGAATATAAAAACAATAATTTTAAAATTGTTTCTAAACAAGAAGGGGAAAGAATGTTAGAAATTTTTGGAGGAAGTAAAAATTTTGAAAAACATTGTAAGGAAATTATTGAAATCATAAGAAAGGAAAGAGGAAAGACTTCATTATTAGAAGAAGATAACTTACCAGATAGAGTCTAAAGCTCTATCTGGAGAGAATATGGCAATAATATTAGCATATTTATTTTACTTTGTTGCGGCGAGTGCGTCGCCACTTCAACGACGATGGTTGGCAAAGAAAAAGGATGCTACAATGTCTAGTCTTGGGCAAATTAGTTTTGCTTTCCATACTGTTTTAATTCTTGTTTTAGGTAGTTTCTTTTTGCCACTTATTGAACCAACTCGATTAACAGGAGATACTCATATTTTAATTATATTGCCGATAATTTGTGGATTTTTTGGAATGGGGCACTTTATTTTTGGATATATTGCACAAAGGCATGTTGATGCTGGTGTTAGTTCTTTAGTAAATAATATCTATACTCCAATTACTATTGCACTTTCTATAATGTTTCTAAACGAGGGACTTACTGATAAACAAATTATTGGAACAATAATTTTATTAATTGCCATGATTATTGTAGCAAAGAAGCATAGGATTGGAAAATTTAAATTTGATAAATATTTTTTGATGACTATCGCAAGTGGAGTAATGTTAGGTGTATTACTTGTATCTGAAAGAGCACTTCAGAAAACAACAGGTTTTAGTATGGGGACTATGATGAGCTGGGGTAGTCAGTTTTTATTTTTAGGTTTAGCTACATTTATAACTAAAAGCAAACACTCATATACCAATAAAGAAGTTTTTACAACTGGAGGGTTAAAATTCCTCCAAGGTTTATCTTGGGTCACGCTAGTATTTATTGTGGGTAATTTAAGTGTTGTTTCTGCTATCACTACATTTAAAATTGTTATAGTATTTATTCTAGGTGCAATTTTCCTAAATGAAAAAGAAGACTTACCAAGAAAAATTTTGGGCAGCATAATTGCAGTAATTGGATTGTTACTAATGAAGTAGCTAGATAGAGTCTAAACCTCTATCTGGGTGATTTTCTTTTAATTTAAGGGTTTTTCTGGTAGGATAGGGGAGTTAGTATAAGGAAATAGTATAAGGATTAGGAAAAGCTTTATA
Organism: Candidatus Nomurabacteria bacterium; assembly: GCA_020846955.1. GTDB lineage: Bacteria > Patescibacteriota > Minisyncoccia > Phycocordibacterales > UBA9973 > UBA8515. The sequence goes on along the minus strand of JADLCZ010000045.1, from coordinate 1,491 downwards.
TATAACAAAGAATAATAATGCAAACATCACATATAAGAAATTTCAGTATTATTGCCCATATTGATCATGGTAAATCAACACTCGCAGATCGAATGCTAGAGGTGACAGGTACTATTGAGGCACGCAAAATGAAGGATCAGGTTCTAGACTCGATGGAGCTTGAGCGTGAGCGTGGAATAACTATCAAGATGCAACCAGTACGTATGGAGCATCTTTTTAAAGGTGAGAAATACATTCTTAATTTAATTGATACACCTGGGCATATTGACTTCTCCTATGAAGTATCTAGGGCTTTAAAGGCTGTAGAAGGCTCTATATTGCTTGTAGATTCGACACAGGGAGTCCAGGCTCAAACTCTGACAACACTACAGATGGCGCGCGATTCAGGCCTGATTATTATCCCCGTATTATCCAAGATTGATTCACCATTGGCTCGTATTTATGAGACAAAGATGGAGCTCGCATTGTTGCTCGATATTGACCCAGATACAATATTGGAAGTCTCTGGCAAGACTGGTGATGGAGTAAAGGAATTATTGAATCAAATCATAGAGAGAATTCCAAGTCCGCATGTGGAAGTAGAGACTACGTCTGGCCGGGCTCTTGTTTTCGATTTCAAATACGACAACCACCGTGGAGTAATCGTGTATGTGCGTGTGATTGATGGAAGTTTTGTCAAAGGTGAGTCACTGCTCTTCGCTGTGTCGGATGAGAAATTTATTTCACTTGAGGTGGGCACATTTTCTCCAGAAGAATTTCCACGAGACAAAATTACAGGTGGAGAGATTGGATATATTGTCACTGGAATCAAGAAGCCGGGTATTGCGTCAGTCGGAGATACTATTACTTATACAAAAAGGCCATTACAACCACTTCCAGGCTATATGAAGCCAAGTCCTGTAGTATGGGCGAGTGTGTATCCAGAAAGCGCAGATGATTTCCCAGAATTAAAATCTGCTTTTGGAAAATTACGTTTATCAGACTCGTCATTTTCATACGAAGAGGAAACCTCAGGATCTTTGGGGCGAGGATTTCGTTGTGGATTCCTTGGTATGCTACATCTAGAGATTATTACAGAGCGATTGATGAGGGAATTCAATTTACAATTAGTGGTGACCATGCCATCGATTACCTATAAGGTTGTATTAAAAAATGGCAAAGAACAAACAATTTATTCTCCGCACCTGTTTCCAGATGATGGAAATGTTGTGAAAATTTTTGAACCATGGGTAGATGTCAAAATTATTATGCCGACTAAATATATCACACCACTGATGCCATTCTTGTACGAGCACGAAGCGACTGTCAAAATGACAGAAAATTTCGGAGACAATAGATCGTCTGTAGATATGGAGATGCCACTTCGCGAACTTATGCGCAACTTCTTTGACGAGCTCAAGAGCTTGAGCTCTGGTTATGCATCTATATCATATGAAATTGGTGAATACAGAGAGGCTGACGTAGTACGACTTGATATTCTTGTAGCCGATG
>JADLCZ010000044.1 GCA_020846955.1 Candidatus Nomurabacteria bacterium | reverse complement strand
CTTATTTTTAGCACTTTTTTCAATTCTCACATTTATTACTGTATTCATAATTTAAGTATATACTTTATACACACATTGTCAATACAGACTAAATAACTTCTTGCTGATAACATTTCTCACAATAAATAATTTCTGGTCGGTCTGGGGCATATGAAGTTTCGAATTCTTCCTTACAAGTCTTGCCTGTATGATTTATATGATTCTCCTGATTGCACATACAAGTTCTATGCCACAATTTCATTGGGTTTTGCTTTGCGAGGCGATTTTTGTGGCGTTCGTCTGGGTACAATCTTGGTAGTGGAATTTTCATTGTTTTATAGAATTGATATTCTGCAGGAGTTAATTTAAATGCACGTTTGGAAACTTCACACTCGATGACAGCATTTAAAATTGAATCGTCCACATCAGCAATATCATCGGGTAAATCTTTGGCTTTTATTGTAATCGCATGCTTGGATTCCTCCTTATCCTTCCACTTAAATCCTTTTTCTACAATTTCTTCTTGAGTAAGAGGAAAATAACTTTGTGCCAAACTTTCATTATATGCAAAAAGTGAAATTTCGCTCGGGAAAAATTCGCCGTATTTATACACAATTCCTTTCTTATCAACGTATGGCATCTCATTCATATGATGTTTGATTTTTGGCAACATTTCTTCGTATTCCTCTTTTGTATATTGCTTGTTTAAAATACAGTATTCTTTATTTTTCAACCCAACGCATCCAAAAAGATTTTTGTTCGGAGAAACAATATGATAAGAATACTCGATATTTATCGCGGGTGCCCAACAATCAAAAGAAAATTTGATCATATCTTGGCTGTCCCCCGCACCCATGCATTCATAAATCCGCGTTGCATTCTGACCCCAAAATGTCATGTCATAGCAATCACGCGCTGGCTTGTAAAAAACAAATTGGTTATAACGACTATCTTCCATGCCATTTGCTTAAAATGAGTCACGTGTATTTTTTGAATTATAAATATAATTACCAGTGACTTGGACATTTCGCACACCTTCGTAAAACCGATTAGAAAAATTTAATACAAAATTATCAAATTCTTTTTTTATCTGCTCAACTGATGTATATGAGGCTATGTTATATTTCTTTATTTCTTCAAAATAAGCCTCGCGTGTAAACGACTGATTAAAAATATAATAAGATTTTTTACGTAAACCAAAACACCCAAAACAATCATTGCATCCAAACATATTGCGTGAGAAAAAAACATTAACACACCCTTCACAATTTCTTGAATAGCGCACATTATGACAATTATTTATATTTTGACATTCATAACAAAGTTCACTCTGGTTCCCGTAATAAATATCAAGACATTTCTTAAGCCTAAGGGAAAATGTGGTGTAGCTTGATTCTTCGCAATATGAGGTATTGAAAACAAGATAGCAATCCTTATTATAAGTGCCCATATTCACATATTCTGTACGAATCATGGTCGTATATTGATTTTGGAGAGCAAATTGCGGAACTTTGCGTAGTAATTCCCCAAATTGTTCAAAGAATGACCTCGAGAAGTCGTAATCCATTCCATAATCCATCGCATCCCAATTGTCACTCCACCAGGCTTTGGGCGAATACACAGGCACCTCTGAATCTTGCGGGAACAATGACACAATAAATTCCCCTGTCATATCGCAAGTCCGTTTGTACAAAGTCCGTTCGTTGAGAAAGCTCAACCGCCGTTGTGCACGGCAAGTAGGGCAAAATGTCGGAGGTGGTACATCCACCTTTTTATAAAAATCAAAATCATCCAAATCTATAATAAATTCAGTTTTACAATTTTGACATATTCTATTTTCGTTTTGTGTATTCATGATATTTACATATAAACATTTTTCACGGCCGTATAAAATGTTAACATTCTAAATCACTTCCTGCTGATAACATTTCTCACAATAGATTATTTCTGGTCTTTCAGGAGCATAACTAGTTTCGAATTCTACTTCACATTTTCCCTCGTGATTATGATTTGGAAGCTCGCACATACACTCTCGCTTGTAAAATTTGAAAGGATTCTTCCATTTCAATCGATCGTGGTACCGGCAGTTTGGGCAGAATCTTGGGATTGGTAATTTCATCAAACGGTAGAATGATAATTCATCAGGAAGAATTTTAAATGCCGAGGTGCAACGCATTTGTGGGTCACCATAATTTGGACACTCGATCACCTCATTACAAATTTCATCAGGAACATCACCTATAGAATCCGGCAATTCGCTATTTTTTAATGTAGATGCATGAGATTTGGTCTCCATCTCGCGCCAATTATAACCTGATTGCAAGACTTCATCTTTTGTAAGAGGATTTTCTTCAAAAGCAACAGATTCATTGTATGCAAAAGGCGAGATTTCTGTAGGAAAAAATTCACCATACGTATATACTCTTCCGACCTTATCTACATAAGGCATATCATCCATATGTTTTTTTATTTTTTCAACCATTTCAAAGTATTTCTCTTTTGTGTATTGTTTATTAAAAATACAATATTGTTTATTTTTCAAATTTACACACCCAAAACAATCTGTGCATGCTTTACAATTATCACAATAGAGCAGATTCCTGCTTCCACTACCTGAGCTGATAGATAGAATTACTCTGTTCATTCCTCGTCCTCCATAAGCAACCTCATAACACTCTTCTTCTCTTCCTGTAAAAATAAGGTCTCGGGAATCCTTGGCTACATTCATACTAAAAAATACATTTTTTAAATTCTCGGCATCGGTCACACTATAACAATGATAAAGATTCTTAGAATTTTCGATAAAGTCCCCAACTATATTTACTCCATTGCGAACTTTTGCAAATCTGTGAAAAGCTTTTTTGTAAATTTCTTCAAAAGCTTCCTTGGCTTTTTTCTGACCAGAATAAGTATCAAGACAAAGATCTTTTACTGTTTTCAAATAATCTTCCCTACTTAACTGCTGATTTAAAAATACATAGCTTTTGTTTCGTAAATTTGTAGATAAACAACAATTTACACAATTTGAGCAGTCGTATAGAAAATAGGATTCTATACATTGATCACTTTCTACTAAAAAAGATGAATTGAAATTCCGTCGTCCACTCACCACTTCATAGCATCTGTCACTATCAGCAAAGATAAGAGAGTCCATACTATTTTTATTTTTCTTCAATACATATTTAGAATATTTTATATTTTCTGAGCTTGTTACATTGAAAGAAAGATACGCATCCTTGCTTGTGTAGCAAAAATTTGAATATTCTGTACCACCACCATTGCGCTCGTTTTGGTCAAGTGTACGATTCGGGACTTTATCTTTCAACAATTTAAATTGTTTAAAAAACGGCACAGAAAAATCGTAATCCATACCATAATCTATAGCGTCCCAATCGTCGGATAGATAACATTTAACACACATTACGGGGAAAAGGCTTTCCGGATTATACATGCTGATTATAGAGCTTTTGCAATTAGCGCACTCTTTTTTATACAAAGAACGCTCATTGATGAATGTCATTTTGCGGATAAATCTACAAAACGCACACCATGTCGGCGCAGGCACACCCATCTTTGCATAAAACGAAAAATCGTCTGGCTCTATAATAAAATCGATTTTACAATTCTGACATATTCGGTTTTAG
>JADLCZ010000043.1 GCA_020846955.1 Candidatus Nomurabacteria bacterium | reverse complement strand
TTCCATAGTGCTTGCATAGGACTATTGTACACGAGAGAGCCCTATTTTCAAAATTTACCTAACTCAGATAGAGGTTTAGACTCTAGATAGAGTCTAAACCTCTATCTGAGTGGATCGTAATGATTCTTTTGCCAAGGGTGGCAACGTAATATCCTAACAATTCCTTTCAAAATCCCGTATAATACTCCATATTTTATTATAGCCTCTTTGGTATATTGTGAGCAGGTAGGCTCAAAAACACAAGAACGGGACCGGACTCCTCTTAAGCTCTGATAAAAATTTATTAAGCTTATTATTAATTTCTTCAATTTATTTGATGTTTCTAAGGACTAATTCAATACTTTCTTTAATTTCTTTTAGATTTGCTCCGGAACTTCCTTTTTTGTAGAAGAATATACCTGAGATACCATCCAAAATACCTATATTCCTTAAGGTATTATAGCCCTTTCTCCTTAGAGAGTTGCGTTTGACGGCACTTTTTGCTACAGTTTTGGGTGCTACAAACGAATAAAAACCTTTGTTTCCAAGGGTTTTTGTATATTTAAACATAAAAATAGGGGAATGAATGAATTTTCCTTCCTTAAAGATTTTATCAAATAAACCTTTGTTTATTCTATTTTTTTTTGAAATCATGTGAATTTATAAAAAAACACCCAGAAAGTGTTGTTTTATATGGCTATTTTTGCACGGCCTTTTTGGCGACGTCCTTGGATAACCTTTTTACCTGCGGAAGTCTTGGATCGAGACAGGAATCCGTGGGTTTTTGCTCTTTTTCGTTTGTTGGGACTGTATGTGAAAGACATAAGAGAAATATATACTAAAATACCTTATAATGCAATAGCGGTGGGGTATCCCCAGTATCCACAGGATATACACAGGTTAATTAAGAGTTCTAAATATGATAAATAGTAAAAACTAGTATAATATGTCTTATGATAAACAATAAAGAACTCTGGGAAAATGCATTAGTTGATATAGAAACGAGTATTTCTCGAGCTAACTTTAATACCTGGTTTAAAAATACCTCAATTACTAAAGAAGATTCGGGAACACTTTATGTGGGTGTCCCTAACGAATTTGTGAAAGATTGGTTGCAAAATAAATTCCATAAATTAATACTAAAGACTTTAATGTCTCACTCAGATAATATTCGTTGTGTTGAGTATATTATTGTGAAGCATGAACCAGTACAAAAAACCGCCCTCAAGACCCCAACCAACAACAAAGAGCTTCCTCTTGCTGATTTGTATATAAACAAAGAGGATAATTTAAATCCAAAATATACATTTAATTCTTTTGTTGTTGGCCCTTTCAATGAACTTGCTTATGCGGTAGCTCAAGCAGTAATAGAGAATCCGGGTACAAGCTATAACCCGCTCTTTATTTATGGTGGAACAGGTTTGGGTAAAACTCACATGACTCAAGCAATAGGGAACACAATAAAAGCAAAGTACCCAAATAAAAAAATTTTTTATGTTAGTCTTGAAAGATTCTCTATTGATTACGTTAACTCACTTCAAAACAAAACACCAAATTCATTTAAAGAAAAATATAGAAAGTACGACATGATAATAATGGACGATATTCAATTTATCTCTGGTAAAGACAAGACACAAGAAGAGTTGTTTCATTTATTCAACACTCTCTATGAGAGTAATAGGCAGATTATATTTTCCTCTGATAAGCATCCAAATTTAATCCACGGCCTTGAAGAGCGCCTACAGTCAAGATTCGCAAGTGGGATGACTGTACAGATTACAGAGCCTGATTATGAGTCTCGTATTGCAATTATAAGAGCTAAGTTAGAGAGTAGTAATCTGGTTGTTGACCCAGAGATAATTTCTTATCTAGCATCGTCGTTGGAGGGTAATATTCGAGAACTAGAGGGGAGTTTGAATGCAGTTATAATGCAATCTCAATTAAAAAATAAAGGTATATCTGTAAATGAAGTTAGGCAATTAATCAAAAATAATATTAAAGCAAAGAAAACTGTTGCTATAAAAGATGTTGTTAAGACAATTGCTGATTATTATGAAATAAATGAGAGTGATATTTACGACAAAACACGTAGAAAGGAAATTGTGAGAGCACGACAAGTGGTAATGTATATTTTAAGAGAAGATTTTAATGTATCATACCCATTAATAGGGCAGAAGTTGGGTGGCAAAGACCATACTACAGTTATACACTCCTATTTGAAAATCAAAAAAGATTTACAGACAGATCAATTATTAGTTCAAGAGGTTGAAAAAATTAGAATGATGTTTAAATAGTGTTGAAAAGGTGTGGGAAAGTAATGTTTAAATGTTGATAATTATTAATTTGTTTTGTTTTTTAAAAATTATTTTTTTGTATTATAAAAAATTAACATTTTAAATAAATAATTTTATTAAAAAAACCTTATAATACAAAGATTTAAAAAGTATTCCACATATCCACATATATAATAGTAATAATAATTAATATATATAATAAATAAAAAATATATGAAAATCGAGTGCACAACTAATAAAATCAAAAATGCGATAATTCAAGCTGAACGCATAACAGGTAAGAATTTAACATTACCAGTTCTGGGATCTATCTTGTTAATAGCAAATCAAAAACTATTAACAATCCGCGCTACTAACTTAAGTATAGGTGTTGATATTAAAATCCCTGTTAAAATAAAAGAAGAAGGTATTGTAGCTATAAGAGGTGATATTTTAAGTAATTTGTTTTCAAACACAACAAAAGATAATATTGTAACATTTGAAAGTGTTGATAATACACTACATGTAACACTAGATAATAATAAGAGTGTGATTAAAACAATACCACACGAAGATTACCCAACATTACCAATTGTTTCTGGTAATGAATTTGTAATATCTTCAAAGAAACTAACAGAAGGTTTGAAATCTGTATATTACTCCGCATCTATTTCTGATATTAAACCCGAGATTGGTAGTGTTTATATATACCCAGAAGATGACAATTTATTTTTTGTCGCTACAGACTCATTTCGATTAGCAGAAAAGAAAATAAAATTAAAACAACATTTAGATTTTTCCGGGTTTTTACTACCTTATAAAAATGTTGTAGAGATAATAAAGATTTTTGATAACATAAACGAAGATATAACTATAACAATAAATAAAAATCAAGCTTCAATAACTACACCAAATTTATATTTTACCACTAGGCTTGTGGATGCAGTATTTCCTGATTATAAACAAATAATACCAAAAGAATACACAACAACAGCGACAATACTTAAACAAGATTTTATTAACTCACTCAAAATATCAAATATTTTCAGTGATAAATTCAACCAAATTACAATCAAAATAGATCCAAATAAAAAAGTTTTTGAATTATTATCTAAAAACAACGATATAGGAGAAAACACAACAAACGTACAAACAGCATTAACAGGAGAGGGTGTAGAAGTAAACTTTAACTATAAATATATTACAGATGCATTTCAGTCTATAAATACTGATAGTATAACTATATTCTTGTATGGGAATACCAAACCAACAGTAATAAAACCAGTAGGAGATAATACTTTTATGTATTTAGTAATGCCGATGCATAGATAATACAATGGATCCGGTAGTGAAAAATAGCATAGCCATTGCGGAGAGTTTAAATTTAAAATTTTTTATGAAAACAAACATAGTACCTATTACTAATATATTATTGAAAGGGCATATAAACAATGCTATTTTCTACTAACCGGATGGATTACAACCCAATAAATCTATATTTAGAAAAATTCAAAAAACTCCTTAATACAAAATCTTCCAACAAAGAGGCAATTGTTTCAATAATTAATAAGGAAATAAAACACGAAATAAAGAATGAAAATATAAATATTAAAAATGATACAATTACTTTTACTAATATTAGCCCTGTGTTAAAAAACGAGATTTTTATTCACAAAGAAAGAATAATAAAACAACTCAAGGTAGTTGGCTTAAATATAAATAATATTAGATAATTAATTTGTATTATAATTTATACTTACTTCACCAGAATTACCATAAATATCATAACCAATCACTCTTATTGTATTCTTACCATCAATACTATTTAAATTTCCAGGAGTAACAGAGAAATTAAAAGGAGACGTTTTAAGGGATGTGGTATAAATATTGTTTATAAATACATCAATCTTTTGTATAGGAATATTACCGAGAGACCCAATGTTTATTGTCTGTTTAATATTCTTATCATATATTGTATTTTCATTTATATTTAGGAAGACTAATTTGGGTTTGTTGTTTTCTGTGTGTATGGGATCATAACTTGTAGGGATGTTGGTTTTCGTTATGTATGGATATTTATAACTGTTTTGTTTCCACCAGTTTTGTACCCCATATTCGAAGTGGTTATAAAGCGAATCTTTGTATGGATTACTCGGAACACCACCAAGAGGGTTCTCTTTGTCTATCCAATATAATATTGTGTGGACGTTTGTTAATGATATCTCTTCTTTGTTATTTTCTGGAGTGTAAATCGTTGCAAGTTTTTTTGACACAGAATCAATTGTAAATGTCTCCCCGCCACGCCAGAATCCTCGTAAAATAGGTGGTAAATTTTTATCTACACTTTCTGGTTTATTGAAACCCGATGTTGGGTAATTCTTAATAGCTTCTACCATCACAGCATTCCATATAGGCCCTGCAAGTGCCGCTCCACCCTTCTTCATAGGCTTGTTGTCGTTATTACCCACCCAGGCGCCCACAGCGACATTTGGGGTATAACCTATCATCCAGGCATCTTTATTATTATTAGTTGTACCTGTTTTTACTGCTACATCAACCCCTGGAATCACCAAACTTGAATTGGCTCCAAATGTTGGAGTACGAGCTTGGTTGTCAGAGAGAATATCTGAAATAATTCTAGTTGTGTTTTCTGGTAGAACTTTAAATGATTCATTCTGTATACTCTCTATTTCGGTTCCTTGATTATTTTTAATAGAAATTATGCTTTTGTAGGGGTGACGGACTCCTTCTGTGGCAAATACACTATATGCTGAAGTCATATCAAGCAAAGAAACTTCTCCACCCCCAATAACTAAAGATAAACCATACCTATTTGCATCATTTAATGAAGTAACACCCATTTCATGAGCAAGCTTTATGCTGTCTTGCACACCAACCAAATACAATAATTTGACTGCTATGACGTTGATAGATTGTGCCAATGCATTACGTAGTGACATTGGTCCACGGAAAGCATCATCATAATTATCAGGATTATAACACTCACTCCTATTGTTACCCTTCTTGGGATTACCCCTTTCATCACAAGCTGTAGAAAATTCGGTCTTTACATCAAAAAGAACGGTGTCTGCTGTATAGCCTTTGTTAAATGCCTCCGCATATATAAATGGCTTAAATGATGATCCTGGTTGACGTAAAGCTGTAACAACATTGAAATTACCGTCAATATTCTTGTCAAAATAATCACGAGAGCCCACCATTGCAAGTATTGAACCTGTATTTGAATCGATTACCACAACTGCAGCATTTTTACCATCAGCAGTTTTTTCGTTCTCTTTTGCCTTCTCAGCAACTATTAATTCTGTCTTTTTTTGTAATTCATAATTGAGAGTTGTGATAACATTTAGACCTCCAGATTCCAAAACGTCAGCACCATACTTCTTTTCTAAATAATCTTTTACAAAAAATACAAAATGGGGAGCTTGGATATTCGATGGTTTTTGGGGTTGGAAAATTACAACCTCACTTTTTGCTTTTTCGTAATCAGTCTTTGTAATAAACCCAAGCTCAAACATTCTACGCAAAACGACATCTTTTCTGTTGTCTAGCTTTGCTTTGTTTTTACCATAGGGGGAGTAATACGTAGGACTATTTGGTATAGCTGCAAGATATGCAGCTTCTGCTAAGCTGAGTTCAAGAGGGCTTTTGTTAAAAAAAGTTTTTGAACCCTCTTCTATTCCATAAATAGTGCCACCATATGGAGCCTCATTTAGATATAGAGTTAGTATTTCTTCTTTGCTTAACACACGCTCAATTTTCAATGCTAATACCCATTCCTTTAGTTTACGGGTGATTGTTTTCTCTTGAGTCAATAATGTATTTTTGATTAATTGTTGTGTGATTGTTGAACCACCTTGGACCTTACCACCAAGAAAACGGGTCCACAAAGCCCGAGCAATAGAACGGAGTCTAATACCATTGTGATTATAAAAATCGGAATCCTCTATTGCTACAGCTGCGTTCTTGATATTAATACCAATCTCTTCTGATTTGATAACAGTACGCTTAATATCCTTGTGTAGGTCATATAACAACACCTTGCCAGTGTTGTCATAAATCTTTGTAGAATTGGCGACTTTCCTCTCTGTAAAGGATTTGAAGTCTGGTATTTCCAAAGTACTAATCCATATAATAAAAAGACTAATAAACACTATACCAATACCCCCAAAGACAAAAAGGCTGTTCTTAAGCTTTGTATGCTTTTTATGTTGATGCATATATGTATAATATCATAGAAATATGATAAAGTATGAGTATGAAAGGCATAGACACAAATGAAAAAAAGATACAAGAAATCCTGACCCGCGGAGTCGAGGAGATTTTTGTTGAAGAAGATTTAAAAAACAAACTTCTGTCTGGTAAGCAACTACGAATTAAACTTGGCATTGACCCAACAAGCCCATTTATACATTTAGGTAGGGCTGTAACATTACGCAAATTAAAAGCTTTCCAGGACTTGGGACACCAGATTGTTTTGATTATTGGTGATTACACGGCTAAAATCGGAGATCCTTCAGATAAGCTAGAAAAGCGACCAATGCTGACAGATAAAGATATAAAAACTAACTTAAAGAAATATTTGGAACAAATAGCATTTGTATTAAATATGAAGAAAGTTGAGGTCAGATATAATTCTGCATGGCTTAAAAAAATGAGTATATTTGAAATCGGGGAATTGTTGGAGTGCTTTACCGTCCAGCAAATGTCCAAAAGGAGGAATTTCAAAGAGAGGTTGGATGCGGGGAATGATATTTTCATGGTTGAGTTTATGTACCCAGCATTACAAGGGTACGATAGTGTTGTTGTCAAAGCAGATGTCGAGATTGGGGGGTTTGACCAACTTTTTAATCTAAAAGCTGGACGAACCGTACAAAAGAGATACGGCCAAACACAACAAGACATAATTACACTCCAAATGCTAGAAGGCACAGATGGGCGCAAGATGTCATCGTCGTGGGGAAATATAATTTCTATTATTGATACTCCAGAAGATATGTTTGGTAAAATAATGGCCTTAAAAGATGAACTAATTTTAAAATATTTTTTACTTGCAACAGAGATTGACTTACAAGAGATTAAAAATATCAAAGAAAAATTAGAAAAAGGTGAAAACCCTATAGTCTTTAAAAAAATGCTAGCCCAAGAAATTATTACTTTGTACCACAACAAGAATAAGGCAATGAGAGCCCAAGAAAATTGGGAGGCAATTTTCTCTAAAAAAGAAATTCCGGAGGATGTGCCAGAATTTGTTGTAAAGGAAGGAGAACAACTTATCGATATTTTTGTAAAAGAAAAAATCGTAAGTTCAAAAGGTGACTTTCGACGACTTGTAGATGAAGGAGCTGTTACTAATCTATCCACCGATACCAAAATAAAGGATCCAAATACTAAAATAACAGAAGGAGTATATAGAATAGGCAAGAAAAGATTCTGCAAAATTATAATCAAATAGTTTTGCAAACTAATGCTATAGCGTTAGTTTGCAAAAAATATAAAACCCCCTAATATTAGGGGGTTTTATATTAACCGTATTTTTCTATGCTATCAATAAAGTCTTCGTCTTCGTCATCTTCTTTGATTGCGTGGGCTAAATCATCATCATCTAATCCATCATAATCGAGTGGGTCGAATAAATCATCATCAAGAGTATCATCTGCTGATAAAAAATCACCCCCCACTACATCGTCTTCATCACTCATATTTAAATTTGTAGATTATTTATAAACGACCATTAATTATTACCTCCTCATTTGTATCAAAATATTATTTTCTTTGCAAACATATATACCTGTGGAAAACTAGTTTTTATTATCTTTCACAAGCAAGCATTGTAAGTCCTATTGCAATCGCGTCGAGTTCGTCGTCTGATTTAACTTTTATATCTATTTTGACGAGCTTCCTTACCATATCCATTACCATACCTTTATCAGCTTTGCCATATCCTGTAACTGCAACCTTGATTTGTGGTGGGCTATATTCAAAAATATTTAATTTGTATTTCTTTGCTACATACAATACTACACCACGAGCCTCAGACACATTCATTACAGTCTTTTGGTTGTTGGCCAAATAGAGCTTCTCTATTGATAGAGCGCTCGGCTTGTGTTTCTTAATAATACTTTCGACTTTTTCTCCAATTAATACAAGCCTCTCTGCAAAAGAAATTTTTGCACTTGTCTTGAAACATTCTGAGTAAATTATAATATGTTTACCGTCGATAGATCGTTCAAGTATTGCAATACCCAAACGCTCGAACCCAGGATCAATAGCAAGAATAGTTTTTGTTGTCATTTTATTCGTTTATTGGAATATTGTAACCAAGATGTGTGTAGGCTTTGTCTGTGACTGTACGGCCACGAGCTGTCCGCTCTAGGAAGCCGCATTGGATTAGGTATGGCTCTATCACTTCCTCAATTGTTGCTTCCTCCTCGCTTGTAGCAGCAGCGATAGTTTTGAGCCCGACAGGACCACCTTTGAATTTATCGATAATTATTTCAAGGACTCTTCGGTCGCTTGAGGTTAATCCTTCTTCATCTACTTCAAGTAGTGCTAGAGCTTTCTTCACATTGTTTTTATCTAGATCAGATTTGTGGACTTGGGCGTAATCGCGGCAACGCTTGAGGAAATAGTTGGCAGTGCGGGGAGTGAAGCGTGCTCTTTTGGCAATCTCCTCAAGTGCATCGTCGTCGAGTTTGATGCCGAGGATGTTTGCCGAGCGACTCAAAATATTTTTGATTTCTTCTTTTGTATAAAATTCCAAACGGAATACTCCCCCCGAGAATCTTGAGCGTAATGGTGCAGAGAGTAGAGCAATACGAGTAGTAGCAGCGATAAGTGTGAATGGTGGGAGCTCGAGTTGAATAGTACGAGCTGATGGGCCCTTACCGATTATGATATCAAGAACACCACTTTCCATTGCAGGGTAGAGGACTTCCTCCACCATTTTGTTTAGTCTGTGGATCTCATCGATAAAGACAATATCTCCAGGAGAAAGATTTGTAAGTATCGATGCCAAGTCGCCCACCTTCTCGATTGCGGGGCCGGAAGTGATCTTCATCTGTCTTTTTGTTTCTTTGGCTATTAAATGCGCCAATGTTGTCTTACCAAGACCTGGTGGCCCATAAAAAAGGATATGCTCGGGTGGGTGGGAACGCTCAAATGCAGCTTGGAGCAAAATTTTGAGATTGGCTTTGATGTTTTGTTGGCCAATATACTCATCCCAAGCATTTGGCCTGAGAGTTTGGTCTAGAAATCCTTCATCTTGGTTTTTTTGGGTTGTACTTGACATTATTTTATGACTATGCTATACTCTTTTCAGATTAGGTTACGGAGAAATTATACCATTTCTGTGTTAAAAATTATATATTACAAAAAAGAGAACATAAATCTCTAAGCAATCAGCCCCTGGCTCTATACTTGTGCCGAGGACGATCTGGTTTCGACTGGATCCATCCTGGAATCATTTATTACTTTATTCGTTTCGGCATTTAAAGGATTGTTTAGAGATTTATGTTTTTTTAATTTTTGGTTAGGTCTAAAATAAAAAGAAGAATAGCTCTCCCCAGAGGGTACACAAATTTTTTGCTAAAAAATTTGCTCGGTCCTCCGGCCGTCGCCGTGCGGAGCCCCTCTGGAAAGACTATTCTTTTTTATTTTAGACTTCGTAGAAATCTACTACACTTTGCACTTCGGCGAGATCGGTAATACCTGTGAGGACTTTTACCATACCATCTTCTTTCATATTCAATATTCCTTGTTTTGCCGCGACTTCACGGATCTCACGCTCGCTTGGGTTTTGTGGAATTATTTTTTCTATACTTTCATCATTTTGAATTGCTTCGAATATTCCAATACGGCCTTTGTAGCCAGTTTTATTACATTTGTCGCAACCAACCGGAGAAAATAATTTGATACCACCAGAAATATCTACACCATAATTATTTAAATTTTTATTATGACTTTTTGCTTCATCTATTACTTGCGTGATAATCTTCTTCTCGCCATCTGTTACCCCCTTCTCCTTTTTGCAATTGTTACATAATTTACGCACCAACCTCTGGGCAATAGAGAGGGACAATGCAGATACGAGAATTTTGGGATTCACACCAAGATCAATCAAGCGGGGGATTACACCAGCAGCATTGTTGGTGTGTAGGGTCGAGAATACCATGTGTCCCGTGAGGGCTGACTCAACTGCAATCTCGGCAGTTTCCCTGTCACGAATTTCTCCGACCATTATTACGTCTGGGTCCTGGCGCAGTGCTGAGCGCAGGCCATTGAGGAATGTATAGCCTTTCTCTTCTTCTGTTTGAGTTTGAGTTATGCCTGGTAGATGATATTCGACAGGATCTTCGATTGTGATTATCTTGATCTCACTTGAATAAATCTTTTGTAGAAATGCATATAAAGTTGTAGTTTTACCACTACCTGTTGGACCAGTGAGGAGGATGAGGCCGTTTGGCTTCTTGATCTCTTCCATGAACAATTCATACATCTTTTTCTCTATACCCATGTCTTCCAATTTCACCCGGATAGATTTTGGATTCAATATACGCATTACGATTGATTCGCCATAGGCACCTGGGATCAGAGACACACGCACGCTAATCTCGTCGTCGCCCATCATAATACTAAATCGGCCATCTTGGGCGATAGCTTGCGAAGTAATCTTGACCCCAGCGAGCAACTTCATACGAGAGTTTAAATATTTATGAACTTCTGGTGCTATCTCGGTGACCTCTTGTAGAACTCCGTCGAGACGGAAACGTAGTTTGACTGTATGCTCTTCGGGCTCGAAGTGTATATCAGAGGCATCGATTGCAATAGCTCCAGCAAAAACAATTTCGAGGATGTGGCTTGTCGCATGGATTTTGTCTTTTTCAGCCTCCTCAACCTTTTTTTGTATGTCGCCGATATTTTTAATACCTTTTCCTAATTCTTGCAACACACTACCCTCGATATCTATTGTTCCAGCACGGGAACCTTCGGCATATGAAATTTCTTTGTAGCGGTCCCATGCTTTCTCCAAGCTTGCCAAGCTTGCCATGTAAAAGTGGGGGATATAATGCTTGCCAGAAAAATAATCTTTCAAATTTGTGAGGTGGTCGGGCTGTGGAGAGCGCACCGCAATGTGCAACTCCTTGCCGAGCACTTTGAAAGGGGCAACTTGCTCTGCTCTTGCCTCTTTTTCTTCCATAGTACGCAATGCATCGTTCTCAATACCGAGAAGTGCTAAATTAATGTAGGGGATATTGTACTTATCTGTCGCAAGCATTGCCACCAGGTCCTCCTCTTCAGTTTTTTGTAAGTCCTCTAGCTCTTTTTCTTCCTTCTCGTCGTCGAAATGAATGGTCATAATAGCCTTATTATATAGCATTTTACGGCTCTTAACATACTTGACAAATTCATTTCAATTTGATATAATATAAAAAAGTTATATCTATTTGTTTATTTGGTAAAGATTGCGATTTTCGCCGTTTCTACCAAATAAATAAATAAGATATGAAAACAAAAAGTTATAAGTTCATTGTCATGCTTGCCATCCT
>JADLCZ010000042.1 GCA_020846955.1 Candidatus Nomurabacteria bacterium | reverse complement strand
CCCATTGCGCCCAGCGTTATGAGTAGCGAAGTACCACCGTGACTTATGAATGGTAGTGGTACACCCGTTAGTGGAAAGACTCCTATAATTGAGGCTATGTTCATAAAGGCTTGAGCTAGTGTAATAGTTATAAATCCAATAATGAGTAATTTAGAGAATGAATCAGGTGCATAATAACTAATTTTAAATCCACGAAAGGCAAAAATAATAAATAAAATAATAATTGCAACAGCGCCAATAAAGCCAGTCTCCTCACCAATAACAGCAAAGATTGAGTCACCTTGTGGCTCTGGTAAATAGCTATATTTCTGTATACTCTGACCTAATCCCCTACCAAATATTCCACCAGATCCAATAGCAATTAATGATTGTTGTAATTGGTACGAAGATGTACTTTGGTTGCGACTTGGGTGTAGGAATGTATCAACTCTATTTCTTAAATAAGGGGTAAAGGATACAAGCAGACCAAATCCAAGAATACAAACAATAAAAATTCCAAATATATATTTCCATGGCATGCCCGATATAAAAAGCATGATCATAGCTGTAACAGCAATTAGGATTACACTTTTTGTATCCGGTTGTTTCAGAAGTACTCCTGCAATAATAGCAAGAAGCACTATCAAAGGTATGACGCTGAACTTAAGATCACGCACTTTTATCTTTATCCAGGACAACCATGCTGCGAAATATATTACAAAAGCAATTTTCAAGAATTCAACTGGTTGAAATGAGATTCCAAATATATTAATCCATCGTCGTGCCCCACCATGAGCAAATCCAATACCGGGTATAAATACAGATGCCGTAATAAGTATTGATACTATAAATATTGTTAATGAGTATGTTCTCCAGAATTTATATGGGATACGGTAAGCACAATACATAGCAATACCGCCACCAAGTAACCCAAATAGGAATTGATTGAAAATAACATCATAGAATTTGGCAGGATTCTTGGCCAAGATGCCCATAGATGCCGAAGTAAACATAACAATACCGAAGATTACAAGCGTAACAATAAGCCCAAAGAAAATTTTATCAATACTTTTGCTCTTCATAATATATTATTGCAAAAAAACTAATACCACTCCGATTATAGACGTCATTATACTTACTATCCAGTAACGCATAGTAACTTTATATTTTGGCCAACCTATGCTCTCAAAATGATGATGCAGTGGTGCAACTTTGAAAACTTTTTTACCATTAAAAAATTTACGTGAAGCCATTTGAATAATAGTTGAAAGAGAAGTAATAAATAGTGGAAATGCAAGTATTGGCAATAGTAAAACAGTATTTGTCAGAAATGCAATGACTGCAATTGTTACAGTAAGTCCGATCATACCAGTTTCTCCCATATAAAATCGTGCTGGAGGAATATTGAACCATAAAAATGCTAATATTCCTGATGCTACAACCGCACAAAATGCAGCCAAATTGAATTGCCCGTGTCCATATGCGATTACTGTATAAGCAACAAATACAGGTGCCAATACCCCACCCGAGAGTCCATCGATGCCGTCAATTACACTGGTTGAAAATACTCCAAGTGTAATTAGGATAAAGAAAGGTATAAACAAAAAACCGAGGTAAAGTGTCCCGTCAAATGGTATATGTACGCTGTCCATCCCTAATTTTGAGTAAAACCACCATCCTATAATAAGACCAAGCACGAGAATAATCCCTAGTTTTAAATAGCGTAAAACTATTGGATCTCCAGATAATTTACCATTAGCAAAAATCTGAATAAAGTCGTCTGCAAGGCCAACAAGAGATGCAAAAATTAATACAATAAAAGGCAAAAGTGTTTCAGATCTATTAATAAAATTAATACGTTCTGCAAAATTTGTATCAATAAAAAGAGATATAATATAAATTATTAAAATAGTAGCGATAACAGACATCCAAACAATCATCCCACCTGTTCTTGGTGTACGTAATTCATTGTCCTCGTATATTTTTTTAAAATCATTAGATGGAACAACTGTGGTTCTCGGTGTACGGCGCCAGAGTTTGTATTTATAAAAATAATGCGTAAATACTGGGGTAAGTAATATACCAGAAATGAAGCTGATTACTGCAGGTATTAGTATTTCTATAGCATTATTCATGATTAACATTTTCTTCGCCTTTTAATGCATTTTTTAAATTGTTTACTATAGAATCGAAATCTGGTAATTCAGAAAGTGTAGTAATACCCATGTATTGCAGAGTCTCAGTAGTGGGACTATAGGTATATCGGCGAGAATCGTTTGGGTCAATATTTTTCTCTATTAATCCACGTATGAGCAAATTACGTAAAATAAAACTAGAATTTACTCCACGTATATAGTCAATCTCGGCACGAGTTGCACCCTTGTTGTACAAAATAATAGATAAAGTTTCAAGTGATGATTTTGTAAGGTCACGGGAGATCTCATCTTTGCGCATTGCTTCGAGGAAGCCACTTGCATCTCTATTGGTACCAAGCATGACTTCATTACCATTCTCTGTAATGGATAAACCAGAGCCTACTTGTCGTTGCTTAAGAACGAGAATTGCTTCATGGATAGCACCTTCAGAAACTCCCAAAATTTCTGCTATTTTTTTAATAGTTACAGGTTCACCTTTGAAAAATAATAATGCCTCAATTTTTGCGTGTAGTTCCATATAATTAGGTTTAGTGATTAGGTTCTAGGGGCTAGTAATTTATAAATTTTCAGGTGTATTTTCTAGTAACTTTTCACTAGAACCTAGAACCTGTTTAGTAATAGTCATATCCTCAAAGGTGGCATTCTGTATAACATCTATAATTCCCTCTCTTACCAATTCTAGCATAGCTAGAAAAGAAACAATAACATTAACTTTCTGTTCACGAACATCAGCACTTGGAAATTTATTGGAAAATTCTCTAAAAGAAAATGTAATAGATTGTTGGATACGTTCTGTTAGATTCTCAAGCATTTCTTCCATGCTTATGACCTTCTTTACTTCAACTTCAGGTAATGGGATTGCTTTTTTAGGAATATTATCAAGGACTGTTTGTATGCTAGTAAGCATGGTTTGCTTGGTAATATTCTCATCTGGACTCCAGACAGGATCACTCCAATTACGCTCTGGCGCCGCGAATATTATCTGTGCACCAAATTGTGTTTTGATATTTATACTTGCATTTTTGATAATCTGGTACAAACGTAGACGGTCTTCTAGGTTTTGAATTTTCTCTGTTTCTTCTGTTGTAAGAGTGAGATTTGGTAAAAGCGACTTGGACTTAATCAGTATCAATGTTGCCGCAACCACTACGAAGCTCGACACATTGTTTATATGTGCAATTGTATTATCCTTTGATAAATTATTAACATATGCAATATACTCATTTGTAACTTCGGCAAGAGATAGGTCGTTTACAAAGAATTTCCTCTCTTCTACCAAATTCAAAAGGAGCTCAAGTGGCCCTTCAAAATTTCCTGCTTTTACTTTGTATATTGTTTCTGTATCCATTTTATTCTCCCTTTATTTTATTAGCGTATTCATTGATTTCATTATCAGTGTCATAAGAAATTATCGGCCATCGAGGTAATAAATGACCATTTTTTTGCGGGATTAGATGAACATGGAAATGTGGCACTTGCTCACCAACAACACCAATCTGGATATAGTCACAGTCAATATTTTTTTTAATATTTTGCATTAAATTCTTGCAAATAATAAATGTTTTACTAATTGTGTCATTATTACAATCTTGCATCCATTCAATGTGGTTTTTGGGGATCAAGAGTGCGTGGCCTTTTGCCACAGGGAAAATATCCATAAAAGCCAAGAAGTCAGCATCTTCATAGATTTTAATACATGGCACCTCGGCTTTTACAATTTTACAAAAAATACAGTCTGACATAGTCTAGTTGATTATTTTTATTCCTAATTCAGTAATTTGCTTGGTTGGCATTACGCTTGGTGCGCCCATCATTAGATCCTTGCCTTCACCAGTTTTTGGAAATGCGATAACTTCACGGATATTTGGCTCATTTTGTAGAATCATAACAACGCGATCAATGCCAGGAGCAAATCCACCATGTGGAGGACACCCAAAAGTAAAGGCTTCGAGCATGTGAGCAAATTTTAATTGTTGTACTTCTTCGGGGATGCCAAGAAGGTTGAAGACTTGTTTCTGTTCCTCGCTATTGTGTATACGGATACTTCCAGAAGAGAGCTCATAACCATTGAGCACAAGGTCATATGCATTGGCACGAATAGAAAGTAGGTCTGTTCCTGTCATAAACTTCTCTTTATCTTCTGGCTTTACAGAACAAAATGGGTGGTGTTGGGCTTGCAGTGTGCCGTCTTCCAACTTCTCAAACATCGGAAAGTCTACTATCCAACAGAATGCAAGTTCATCTGGGTCTTCTTTGTTTTCTCGTAAGTCCGGTTTGTCACTGCCATATTTTTCCATAGATTCTGCGTAAGTTAAGCGTGGGAAAGGAATACTTGTGATTTTTTTGTTTGGGTACAAAGTTTTTATAAGTTCAATAAACATTGGTTCTGTAAAAGATAGAACTTCTTCTTGGTCTACAAAGGACATTTCATAGTCGAGCTGGGTAAATTCTGGCTGGCGATCACCACGAGTGTCTTCATCACGCATACAGCGCGCTATTTGGAAGTACTTTTCGAATCCTGCTACCATTGATAGCTGTTTAAATTGCTGTGGAGATTGTGGCAGTGCATAGAACTTGCCATTTTCAAGTCGTGATGGGACAAGGTATTCTCGTGATCCTTCTGGAGTGCCCTTCATGAGCATTGGAGTTTCGATTTCAACGAAATCATTTCTATGCATGTGGTTGCGGAAAAAAGAAATAATTTTGTCACGCATGCGAATATTGTCTTGCATTCTTTTTGAACGTAGGTCAATGTATTTGTATTTCATACGGACCTCTTCACCAATCTCTCTTGTGTCACCACTTATTTCAAATGGAATTGTTTCTGCCTTGTTCAAGACCTCAATATTTAGAACTTCGAGTTCAATGTCACCATTAAGTACTCCAACTTTTATATTTCTTTCAGGTCGTTGATTTACTTTGCCAGTAATTTTCAATACCCATTCCGGACGAATTTCCTTTGCAGTATCGATCGCAGGTGAATTTGGCAAAACAACACCTTGGACAAGTCCTGTCATGTCGCGCATATCTACAAACACCATTTTGCCTTGGTCACGACGTACATCTACCCAGCCAGCAATTACTACCTCGTTGCCGATGTGGTTTTTTAAGTCTTTTATATAAATTCTGTTTGTCATATTAATTTATAATATCACAAAAAGTCTTTGTTGTGTATAGACAATATTGAGAATAATTAATGTAGATTCTGGGATACTAATTCGTATGGCACACCTATAATAGAGTTTATAACAACAAAAGTCCAATAAAATGGCGCTACTAGATAGTAAAGTACTCTGTCTGTTCTGTATAATGGTAGATACCATTTCTGTAATTTCATAAAAAACCAGTTTAGTGGTATATACAATACACCAAATATTACTGTAAGAAAAATTTTGATTATAGTCATAGTTGTACTCCTATCTTATTTCTAATTTGTATCATTTTCTTATCAACTATTGGCATCATTTTATTTTTACCCATTTCAAGAATTTTTAACACATCACTCTTGGAAAGTTTGTTACGGATTTCACGCATAGGCGTTATATAATTAATTATATCGCTAATCAAGAGCTCTTTCAATTCCTTATACTTACCTTCCTTCTCTTTATATATAGCATCTAATTCATTTTTAGATTTGAAAAGTAGAT
>JADLCZ010000041.1 GCA_020846955.1 Candidatus Nomurabacteria bacterium | reverse complement strand
CAAAAGACTCGCTGGGGGAGCTGTAGTGGTAAGAAGAATTTGAATTTTAATTACAAAATTGCCCTCCTGCCAGAGGAATTGCAGGACTATATAATAGTCCACGAGCTCTGCCATCTGAAAGAGATGAATCATAGTAGCAGATTCTGGGCCAATGTTGCATTACAAATACCAGATTATAAAGACAAAAGGAACAAAATCAAATTGTATTAGCTTGCATTTACGACTTAAAAATGCTAACATGTCAATATATTAAAAATTAGCTTAGTCCACCAGTGTGGAGAATAAATTATATGGGAGATTTTAACAGAGGAGGTAGTAGAGGGGGAGGAGGTAATCGCTATGGAAATGATCGAGGTGGCCGACCAAGTTTCCAAAAAAGAAGTTTCGGTGGTGATCGTGGTGGAGACAGAGAAAGTAGAGATATGCACAAAGCAACTTGCAGTGAATGTAGCAAGATTTGCGAAGTCCCTTTCCGCCCTTCAAACGAGAAGCCAGTTTATTGCAACGACTGTTTCAGTAGCAAGCGCGAGGGTGTAGATCGCAAACCAAGAAGAGATTTTGGTGACAGAGCTCCACGAAGAGAATTTGATCGGGGAGCTCAACGCCCAGAGATTGCGCGTGTACAACCAGCAAATGATGAAATGAAAAATCAATTAAGAGATTTGAATTCCAAAATGGATCGCCTTGTAACATTGATGGAGAAGATGACAAACACTTCAACTCCGAAAGTTACTGCTCCAGTTGCAAAAGTTGCACCAATTGTTGCAAAGCCAGTAGTTAAAATCAATTTAAAGAAAGCTGTAGCAAAAGCCACAGTAAAGAAGGTTACAACTCCAACAAAAAAAGTAGTAGCAAAAAAGAAGAAATAATTTAAAATAATGCTAACAAAAAATCTCCCTAGTGGGAGATTTTTTGTTATATTTACACACTATATATTTCTGTGTTGTTATAGTTATCCACAGGTTTGGGGCTTGCTTGTGAACGAGCGTTCACATATACTATATACATGACACGGGAACAATATATCAAAATTTTACAAAGGGAATTAGAGCGAATCAACCGCGAAATAGATATCAAGATTATCGCAGGCGAGGCTTATGCCAAGCAGGCTCGAGAACACAAGATCCTTCTTCGCAAGATTCACAATCACTACCATAAAGGTACATTTAGTGGTTTATTAGGTAAATTATTTGCTCGACCTAAATTCCAATTCTAAAATGATCCGGTAGTGAAAAATAGCATAGCCCTCGTGTATGATTATTATTAAAAAAGTATATATGAAAATAAACCCAGCATCTATTACTAACATATTATTGAAATGGCATATACACAATGCTATTTTCTACTAACCGGATGACACTCTCCGAATACAAAAATAAATTATCCAATTTTTATTCATCATCCAACCGTATGCCTACATACACCGAGATGATGAAGATTTTTGGTTTCAAGTCCAAGAATGCAGTTGCAAGACTTGTAGAGAAGTTAGTCGATGCTGGAATTGTCGACAAGGATCCACTTGGCCGTCTTGTTCCTACAGATTCATTCTCTGATGTGCCACTACTTGGTTTGGTCAAGGCTGGCTTTCCATCTCCAAGCGAGGATGTATTGGAAACTACAATAAATTTGAATAATTTTCTGATACAGAAAAAGGAAAAGACATACATTCTAGAAGTCGATGGTGATTCAATGATAGATGCTCACATTGCCGATGGCGACATGGTGGTTGCCGAGCGCACTGAGACAGCTCGCGACGGCGAGATAGTAATTGCTGAGGTAGATGGTGAATTTACTATGAAATATTTTCGCAAATTGGGTGGTAAGGTGTGGCTCGAACCTGCGAACAAAGATTTCCACAATATTTACCCAGAGAATGATCTTAAAATATGTGCCATAGTCCGGGGCGTGATTCGCAAATATTAAAAATAGTGTATAATATACTTATATTAAAATCTATGCCAAATGATAATAAAAAAAATAGAAAATATACCGTCGTTTCTCTATTTGCTGGTTGCGGGGGTCTTGATCTTGGTTTTAAGGGTGGTTTTACATCATTAGGAAAAAAATATGCCCCAAATGCTTTTGATGTTAAGTGGGCAAATGATTTTAACGATAAGGCTTGTATTACATTTGAAAAAAATTTTAATGCACCCATTGTTTGTGGTGATATTGTAGAAATACTAAAGGGAAATTATCCTGATTTGTTGAGCCCTAAAATGCCACAAAGTGTTGATATTGTCTTGGGTGGTTTTCCTTGTCAGGATTTTAGCCTTGCCGGTAAAAGGAAAGGATTTGATGCCCTTAGGGGTCTTTTGTATAGAAGTATGGTTGAAACAGTTGAAAGACTCAGACCCGCATTATTTGTTGCAGAAAACGTAAAAGGATTATTGAGTATGGATGATGGTAAGGCTATTGAAACGATTATTAAGGACTTTTCAGATTTAGGATATAATGTAGTTTATAAGTTGCATCATGCAGCAAATTTTGGAGTTCCTCAAAACAGAGAGCGTGTTATTATTGTTGGTACTGATAAAAAAAGAAAATTGCCAGAGTTCGAATTTCCAAAAGAAACTCATTCTCAAGAAAATTGGGTAACTTTATTCGAAGCGATTGGAGATTTAGAGAACAAAAAGGAGGGTGATATTCCAAATCACTTCTGGTCTAAGGCAAAAAGGCTTGAAGGTACTCAGGGTAACTCTATTACTAGTGCTGGAAAAATAGCTCCAACTATGAGAGCTGAGCATCATGGAAATATTGAATTTCATTGGAATAAAAAAAGAAGACTTTCTGCCCGTGAAGCAGCAAGAATTCAAACTTTTCCTGATGAGTTTATTTTTTATCCATCAACATCAAGTGCTTACAAGCAAATTGGTAATGCTGTACCACCAGTATTAGGTTGGCATGTTGCTAATACAGTCGAAAAATTCTTATACAAAAATTTGAAGTAAAATGATTTATGTAAATAAAACAAAAATTTCAGAAAGCGACTTTGTGATCTTGTTAGAAAAAACCAAAGAAATTATTTATCATGATTTTAAGAAAAAAGGTGTTCCAAAGGAAATAAACGGAGTTAATTTTGAGGGTGTTGTTTTTAATACAATGATTGAGGCTTCTTTGGGCACAGATTTCGAGGGTTACATTGAACAAACAGGACTTCACGCTTTTCCTGATATTATTGCAAGGAAATTTTTTGGTCTTGAAGTAAAAATGACCATAGGTGATAAATGGGTTTCTACTGGGAATAGTGTTCTTGAGACAACACGCATAGAAGATGTACAGACCATCTATATGTTTTTTGGTAAATTTGGCTCAGGTTTTGAGGTAAAGTATCGTAAATACCAAGAGTGTTTATATGAAGTTGGTGTCACTCATTCACCTAGATATAAAATTGATATGGATTTACCTTCCGGAAAATCTATTTTTGATAAAATTGGTATTGAATATAATATTTTCCGAAATGATGAAAATTCCATAAAAAGACTAAAAGATTATTATCGAAAACAACTTAAGGATGGTGAAGAATTGTGGTGGATAGACTCTACTTCAGAAGAAAAATCAGTTAGCCCTGTCATAAAATCTTTAAAGTTATTAGATGAAAAAACAAAAGAGAATTTTATTAATGAAGTTTATGTTTTATTTCCTGAAATTTTTGGCAATAGTAGTGTAAAATTTGAAAGGGCCGCCGCATATTTAATTACTGGTTATAACGCAGTTTCGTCTAATCTTAGAGATTCCTTCACCGCAGGTGGGAAGGTTGATTTAAAAATTAACTCTAAAACTTTAAAAGTTCCTCAAATCTTCAAGAGATTTTCAATGAGAGCAACTGAGATTAAAATGTTACTAAACTCTATTCCTAGGGAAAAGCTCGCTTATTACTGGGGAATAGAAGTCTCGTCAGACCCTATTATGCAGTGGAAAACTAAAGCTATTGAGTATACACAAAAGGCAAATCCCGATTTACATCATTCTGATATTGAACTAATTTTTGAAATGTAATCAATATGACACTATTTCTAGATTTTTAGTGTATAATTAATACATTAGAAGTTAACAATTTTAAATTTTATGGGAAAAGGTGATAACCGTCAAAGAAAGGAAACAAAGAAACCAAAAAAGGTAGTAAAGAACTAGTTCTAGGAAATCTCCCATATGGGAGATTTTTATTTTAAAATTTAGATGTGGTATAATACTACTATGAATATACATCCAATTGTTGTACATTTCCCAATAGCATTTTTGTTTATATGGGGATTGTGTGAGGTATTACCAGTAAGTAAATGGTTCTCTAGTATTAATTGGGCACCGATCAAGAATTTCCTAGTTGTAATTGGTTTTCTTGGAGGCTGGGTAGCTCAGATGACAGGGGAACTTGCTGAGGAGTTAGTAGGTGAGAATAAGCTTGTAAATACTCACTCTGCCTTTGCTCAAGCGAGCATGATACTATTTGGAATTTTTGCTGTTGAAGTTATTGTAATTTATATTAAAAATAAATATTCAAGTATTTATTATAAATTTGGAATTCTAGCAAGAATAATAGATATGTGTTTGAGATTATTGCAGAACAAAATTTTTAGGATTTTACTTGTGCTTCTAGCTCTTATTGCAATTTTTGTTACTGGAGTTCTTGGGGGAGCAATAGTTTATGGAACGAGTGCTGATCCATTAGCACCATTTGTATTGAAAATTTTAGGTCTATAAAAACAACATTTTTGCTATTTAGTCAATATTTTGCTATAGTGTACTTGTGAAAATTACTATGGCGAAATTTATGAAGGGTCTAATGGGGACCAACTATATCCTAGATGATGGTATTCCTCAGGTAGCCTTTATTGGACGATCAAATGTCGGCAAATCGACAACCATCAATGCGATAACTGGTCAGAACAAGCTCGCGATTACGAGCTCTTTCCCTGGGCGTACTCAACAAATAAATGTTTTCTTAATAAATGATAATATATATTTTCTAGATCTCCCTGGATATGGCTATGCCCGTGCAAGCGGTAAAGGCAGGGAGAAGATTCAGGAGCTTATATACTGGTATTTCTTCAATTCCGAGTACAAGCCTAAATATGTTGTAGTTATTATAGATGCCGAAATAGGCCCAACAAAAGATGATCTTGAAATGCTTAGCCATTTAAAGATAGCTTGCAAAAATGTGATCATTGTAGCCAACAAAATTGATAAAATAAAGAAATCAGCATACCAAAAACAAATAAACAATTTGAGTAAATTATTACCAAATTACAAAATTATACCTTTTTCAGCACTTAAAAAAGTAGGGGTACAGGAAATAATAGATACAATACTTGGCTAATTCTATCATTGTTGAGTATGCATTTTGTGTTATAATAGACACATGACTAATAAAAACATTCAGTTATATTTTTTTCTTATACTTATATCAATAATATTTATTTTTAATGTTGCAATATTCCTCCCATTTCTGACATTGTTTTCAGTAGTAGCTATATTTGCGGTAATATTCTACCCATTATATAAAAAAATTAAAAAGTCTTTATTTAAAAATAGCAATTTAGCCGCATTACTCACTATTTTTGTTGTGGCAATTATAGTACTGATTCCACTTACATTTTTCACAACACAAGTATTCCTTGAGGCCAAGGGTATATATACTAATATAGATTCATTTAAAGATACTTTGGGTAACTTATCATCGAATCTAAACAATAAATTAGGAGCAATAATTCCAAATGCTTCAATAGATTTGTCATCTTATGTTGCCTCTATCTTCAACGGTTTGACATCAAGTATTGGAAGCATATTTTCTAGTGTATTTCATTTTATTACAATACTCTTCTTGGGTTTTATTGCATTATTTTTCTTTCTTCGAGATGGAAGCAAATTTATAAATAAATTAATTTTAGTCAGCCCGCTTGATGATGACCACGATGAGAAAATTTTAGATAAGCTTAAGCGTACTATCAATTCAACAGTCAAAGGTTCATTAGTTATTGCAGTTTTGCAAGGTATATTGTCATGGCTCGGATTTCTTATTTTTGGTATTCCAAACCCAGCATTGTGGGGTGCATTGACAGTTTTTGCCTCATTGGTTCCTGGTATTGGCACAGCTATTGTCATTACTCCCGCAATAGTATATTTGTTTTATAGTAGTACACTCTTCAACGCAGTAGGATTATTGATATGGGGAATAATTATTGTTGGTCTTATTGATAATGTTGTGCGGCCATTTCTTGTTAGTAAGGACGTTAACATTCACCCATTCATGGTATTGATGTCTATTTTTGGAGGGTTGCTAATGTTCGGGCCAATTGGATTTTTGCTTGGACCACTTTTCCTATCATTCTTTGCTGTATTAGTAGAGCTTTATCCAACAATTACAAAACATGTTTTGGACAAAAATAATAAATAATGAGTATATCAAAAAACACTGGTAAATTTATCAAGTCTCTCCATCTCAAGAAATATCGCAAAGAGGAGGGGTTATTCCTAGTAGAGGGTGAGAAGAGCATAATTGAGCTTGTGCAATCAGATTTTGAAATAATAAATATTTACATAACTCGCTCAATCTATGAAAAATATAGAGATATCCTTTCAAAGTATGACACCATAATAGACATAGTAGAAGAAAATGAACTTACTAAATACAGTACCTTAGAATTCAATGACACAGGTATTGCAATTGTGAAGCAAAAAGACAATACTCCAATTAGTATAAATGATAAAGAAATAATTGTTGCTCTAGATGACGTACGTGATCCTGGTAATCTGGGAACTATTATCCGTACATGTGATTGGTATGGTATTAAAAAGATTGTATGCTCTGAGACAACTTCGGATTTTTATAACAACAAAACTATCTCTGCATCTATGGGGTCTTTTGCAAGAGTAGAGGTCTATTATACAGACTTAAATAATTTTCTAAATAATGTGCAGGTTCCAATTATAGGGGCATATTTAAATGGATCAGATGTCCATACTTTTAATTACCCAAATACTGGTATATTGCTTATGGGTAGTGAGTCAAATGGTATCAATAAGGATTTGGAAAAATATGTGACTGACAGAATTACAATTCCTAAATACGGTAATGCTGAGTCACTCAATGTGTCTATAGCAACTGGCATAATATTGGATAATATAAAAAGATGTTGAATATAATATATGGATTGGTATAACAAAACACAAGAAAATGTAATAAAAGAGCTAAAGAGTAACATTACTGGCTTGATATCTGGGGATGTTATAGAGAGACGTATTGAATACGGAGAAAATAAATTACCAGAAGCCAAGCAACCTGGGTATTTCGAGATTTTTTTAAATCAATTCAAGAGCCCTCTTATTTATATCCTATTGATTTCCGTGGTAATTGTATTGTTAATGGGAGATACAGAGAGTGGCATAGTAATAGGAATTGTGTTAGTACTTAATTCAATAATTGGAACATTCCAAGAGGGTAAAGCTCAGAATACACTAAATGCTCTAAAGAAATTTGTTACAACCAAGGCCAGAGTACAAAGAGATAATATAGAGACAATTGTTGACGATTATGAGCTTGTCCCTGGTGATATTGTAGTATTGGTTGAAGGAGATAAAGTGCCAAGTGATATACGCCTAATAAGTCTTGACGAGCTAAAGATTGATGAGTCTGCACTAACAGGTGAATCAGATCCAGTATTGAAAATTATAGAACCAATCGACAGAAATAATTTATCCCCGCAAGACCAAAAGAATATGGTATTTCGTGGTACTTATGTTGTAGGTGGTCAGGCAGTTGGAATAGTTGTTGCAACAGGTAGTAATACATTGATTGGAAAAATATCAGTAAAATTGCAATCACTAGATACCGATGTACCACTAAAAGCACAAATTAAATCTCTGTCAAAAGTACTAATAATTATTGTTTTATTTGTTGTTGTTTTTTTATTTATTATTGGAATATATTCTGGTATTTCAATGACTGATATGTTTAGTATTGCAGTTGCTGTGGCAGTATCAGCTATCCCAGAGGGTCTACCGGTGGTTGTTACACTCATACTTGCAACTGGGGTTAACCGTATGACCAAGCGCAATGCACTTGTGAAGAATTTACAAGCAGTTGAGGCACTCGGTCAAGCAGATATAATTGCAGTTGATAAGACTGGTACAATAACACTCAACCAAATGCAAGTAATGGAAGTATATGTAGCAAGTGGTTTGTACAATATTGGAGGCCAAGGATATGAGCCAAAAGGGGCGATAGAACAAAATGGTAGTATTGTGAATTATATTGAGCGACCAGATTTGATGCTTGCTGGTAAAATATCGGCACTCACTGCTATTGCACATATTTCATACAACGAAGAGAAGAAGATGTGGCAGAGGGTAAATGGCGACCCAACAGAGGTGGCATTACTCGTATTTTCACAAAAGCTAAGTATTGATAAGCAAGCAGAAGAGAAAGATAATCCAAAAATTCACGAGATTCCATTTAGTTCAGAGTATCGCTATCACGCGACAATAAATAATTGTAAAAATAAAAATACACTTTTTATTGCGGGAGCCCCAGAATTGATAATTGATTCTTCTGTAGATATTTTTACCAATGATGGCAAGATCGCTTTTTCTGAAGAAAGAAAAAAGGAAATTTTAGCTAAAATGAAGGAAATGTCGGACAGAGGCCTTCGAATCATAGCACTTGCAACTTCTGATCATTCAATTAAAGACAAAAATTTTATATCTATACCAAAATTAACATTTGTAGGTATTGCAGGTATTGAGGATGCAATAAGGAGTGAAGTATATGATTCAGTTCAAAGAGCCCAAAAAGCTGGTATAAAAGTTGTAATGATAACAGGCGATCATATAGATACAGCATCTGCTATTGCTCGTAGTGTTGGTATATACAAGGAAGGGGATAATATTATTACAGATAAAGATTTCACAAATTTAAATCCAAAGGAACTCAGTCAGAAAATTGTTCATACGAGTGTATTTGCTAGAGTGACACCAGATCACAAGATGGCAATTATTAATGCCTATAAAAATGCCAATCTTGTGATAGCCATGACTGGCGATGGGGTAAACGATGCACTATCATTGGCAGCTGCCGATCTCGGAGTCTCTATGGGCAAGACTGGGACAGAAGTTGCAAAAGAGGCATCAGATATAGTATTGCTTGATGACAATTTTGGCAGTATTGTCTATGCAGTAGAGGAAGGTAGGAATATTTACCTAACAATTAAAAAGGTTTTAATGTATTTATTGTCAACAGGAATTGGCGAAATTTTTGCTATTGGAGGATTCATGTTATTGGGGCTTGAGATGCCATTTACCGCCGCGCAAATTATATGGCTCAACTTTGTTACTGATGGATTCCTTGTTGTTGCATTGGCTTTTGAGCCAAAGGATACAACCCTTATTTCACATAAAATGAACAAAAAAGATCAGAAGCTTATTAACACGGATATGCTGATAAGAATGTTTATAATGGGAATTGTTATGATGGTAGGAACTATATTAATTTTTACATATTACAAACAATTAGGAGTAGGTCTAGTTCAGAGTACAACAATTGCTCTGACGCTCCTTGCTGTATACCAATGGTTCAATGCATTTAATTGTCGCTCTGATAGAAAATCTATTTTTAGTATGAATTTATTTTCTAACATGCATTTAATTATTGCATTTATTTGTGTGATAATTTTACAATTTGTCGCAGTATATAACCAATGGTTCAATAAGTTTCTTGATACGACTCCGATTGAGACTTCTCACTGGGTGACAGTTGTTATTGTAGGACTATCAGTAATACTATTTGATGAAATTTATAAATTAATAAAATTTGGTATTAGTAAATTTAGATAGTTCTCGTATACTATTTTTACAGACCTGATATAATATACATATGATAGTTACTTTTGTCTCAATATTACTCTTACTTTCTGGGCTATTTTCAGCTCTGACTATTGCTTATATGGGCTTTGACCTTGGTGTCTTGCAACGCTTAGCTAAGCAGAAGGACAAGAATGCTATTGCCATACTTGCAATAAGATCGTCTTGTATGAAGCTCCTTATTACACTAATATTGGGTACAACACTTGCAAATGCATTTGCTACTATATTAATAGGTGACCAGTTCTCAGGGCTTGTGGCTGGAATTGTAAGTGCGGCACTAATATTCCTACTTGCTGATGTATTACCACAAGCTTTTGGTTCTAGATACGCACTTGCCTTTGGAGGATTTTGTGCACCACTTGTGAGAGTATTTTTAATTATTTTTTACCCTATATCTGCACCAGTTGCATATCTATTGAAGCATATTTTAGGCGAAGAAAAAGTTAACAGATTGTCTAAAATAGATTTACTAACAATCCTAGATGAGAATGATAAAAGTGGTGTAACAGATGTAGACAATGATGAGCGTCGCATTGCACGCGGATCACTACTATTCTCTGAACGAAGAGTGGTCAATGTAATGACTCCAAATACAGTTGTTAAGACAATTTCTCATGATGAAGTATTGGACCATGATAGATTAATCGATCTACGTAATACTGGATATTCTCGTATTCCTGTATATGAAAACAACCAACACAATTTTACTGGAATTCTGTATTTAAAGGATTTGATTGGAATAGATACAACATGCAATGTAAGTAGTGTGATGGATAATACAATTCATTTTGTACATTCAAATGACCCACTTGATAAAGTATTAAGTGAATTTATTTCTACTAAAATGCATTTATTTGTAGTATTGGATGAATTTGGTGGGTTTGAAGGTGTAATTACTGTTGAAGATATACTTGAGGAAATTATCGGTCAAGAAATAATGGATGAAGACGATGAGATTCCTGATCTTAGGTTGTATGCCAAGGCTCGTCAGCAAAATAGAATGAAAAAATAATATGATAAAGAAAACATTAAAAGAAATAATAAAAGAAATTAAAGATAAAGAGAATGCATGTATTGTAGTACTCGATGAGCTTACAGATGTACACAATGTCGGTGCTATTATCCGTACGGCTGTCGCCACAGGGGTTGATGCTGTTGTGGTAGGCAAACACAATCAAGCACCGATCAATGATACAGTCATGCGCACAAGCGCCTATACAGCCGATATGATACCGATCATAGAGATGAATATTAATGACAGCTTGCGAATTTTAAAAGAAAATGGTTTTTGGGTCCATGGACTCTTTATGAAAGGAGACAGCAGTCTGTGGAAGAGTGATTTGAAAGGCAAAGTGGCAATAGTGGTAGGTAGCGAAGGTGACGGTATACATGATCTTACCCGCAAGCTTTGCGACTTCGCCCTAGCCATCCCAATGGATGAAAAGGTGGAATCCCTAAATGCCTCAGTCTCTGCCGGTATAACCCTCTACGAACGCTTGAGGCAAATATCTTAAGTATGTTATACTTTATAAATATTAATAACATTTATATTTTATGACAACAATTGAAATTTTGACATTTTTCGGGCGGATACTTTTCGGGGCTTATTTTATTTATTCTGGATATAATCATTTCAAAAATCAGAAAGGTTATATTGGCTATGCCAAGCATAAAGGTGTGCCATCTCCAAATCTAGCTGTTCCACTTACAGGTGTATTGTTAGTATTAGGTGGATTGGGATTCTTCCTTAATGTTCAAGTAGTTCAGTCTGCATTTATTTTGCTCATTTTTATGATACCAACAACACTTATAATGCATGCTTACTGGAAGGAAAAAGATCCTGCTTCAAGAGCAACCGAACATGCTGCCTTTATGAAAAATTTGGCTCTAATTGGTGCGCTCCTTACATTCTTAGGATAGTTTAAATGTTAAATGAAATAGGCACATTGTATATTGTAGCAACTCCAATAGGGAATATGGAGGATATTACTTTGCGCGCTATTCGAATTTTAAAAGAAGTTGATTTGATACTTTGCGAAGATACACGCACAACAGGCAAATTGCTCGCTCGATATGAGATAAAGAATAAAACCTCGAGTTACCATGCGCATAGTACAAAAGGTAAGGAAACTGCAATCATTAAAATGCTCCAAGATGGCAAAAATATTGCAATGGTAAGTGACGCTGGTACACCATGTATATCTGACCCTGGCATATTGCTTGTACAAGAGGTTTACAAGGAATTTGGAGTCAATGCTCATGTTGTGCCAATACCAGGTGCTTCAGCTCTTATATCAGCATTATCAGCTTGTGGAGTATCTATGGCACAATTCTCTTTCCTGGGCTTTTTGCCACACAAAAAGGGTAGAGAGACAATATTCAAAGATGTAGCAATTGCAACCGAACCTATTGTATTTTATGAATCTTCACATAGGATAATTAAGTCATTGGAAAGCCTAGAGAAGTATTGCACTGATAAAAATATAGTAATAGGTAGAGAATTAACAAAGATATATGAGGAATTTCTAAGAGGTAAGCCAGGTGAACTTTTGGCCATATTAAGTAAAGATAAAAATAAACAAAAAGGCGAGTTTGTGGTCATTGTATATACTAAATAAATACGATATAATAAACTTATGAGAAAAGAAAGAACATTATTTTTTATAGGTATTTGGGTTGCGTTATTGCCATTTTTAGGCTTTCCTAATTCTTGGCGTAAAATTTTGTTTATATTAACAGGCCTAGCAATTGTTTATTTGGCATATCTTTTTCGTCAGGAGAACAAGGCTCGTCTTGCAATAATAAATTCTGAAACTGTAGAGCAAAATATGGATTCTTTTATAGATAATATCAATGATCTGTAAATGAGCCACAAGAAATACAAAAAACTTATTATAATTTCAGGCATAGTTATATTTGCTATTGTTTGTGTTTTTGTTTCCTCTTATTTTTTTAGTATTTCATTTGATAGTACGAAATCCCAATCTATAAATCTTATAAAAAATTCTGAGTCTACTTCTATTGTAAGTCCTGAAATAGACACTAACTCTGTGCCATTACCGATTAGTCACATAGCAACACCAGAGAACGTGAAAGCCATTTATATCTCGGCCTGGGTTGCGGGTTCAGCAAAGCATATGCAAAGGATATACAATCTTTTAGATACAACTGAACTAAATGCAATTGTAATAGATGTTAAGGATTCTACTGGACGTGTATCATTTCATTCCAACAATACACTTATCAATGAACTCGGCTCATCAGAGAAAAGAATTGCAGATATAAATAAATTGATAGAGGATTTACATGCAAAGAATATTTATGTGATTGGAAGAGTTTCTGTTTTTCAAGATCCTTATATGACAAAGAAGATGCCAGATTGGGCTGTTAAAAGGAAGAGTGATGGAGCTGTATGGAAGGACAGAAAGGGCTTATCTTTCTTGGATCCTGCTAATAAAGCAGTCTGGGATTATATAGTAGCAGTCGGACAAAACGCATATAGTGTTGGATTTGATGAAATTAATTTTGACTATATTCGTTATCCATCAGATGGAAATATTAAGGATATAAATTATAGACTCGCCGAGGGCAAAACTCGTGCAAGTAATATAGAAGATTTCTTTATATATTTACATGATAATATGAAAAAGGATATAGACATACCAACATCTGCTGACCTGTTTGGACTTGTTACTACATCTGTTGGTGGTGACGATATGGGTATAGGTCAAATTCTTGAAAAAGCTTTACCGCACTTTGATTTTATAGCCCCAATGGCTTATCCATCACATTTCGCAATTGGTTGGAATGGTTACAAGAATCCAGCTAGTAAGCCATACGAAGTAGTCAATCTTACTATGAAAAAAGCTGCGGAGAGAACTATTGCAATGGGGTATACACCAAGTAAAATAAGGCCATGGCTCCAGGATTTTGATATGGGGGCTACCTACACAAAAGAAATGGTCCGTGCTCAAATAAAGGCAACAAATGATGCTGGGCTTAATTCGTGGATGTTGTGGGATCCTAAAAATATTTATACAAAAGATGCTTTAGAGCTAAATTAATATGAACAAATACAGAAATAAAATATTATACACATTCTATACCATAGCTATAGCCATAGGAATTTTTACTTTTGGTGTATATATTGGTTTCTCTGAGAGACCGGCAATTGATAAGATTACAAATATCAAAAATGCTACTAGTCCCAACACAACTATGACTGACTTTAATCCTTATTGGAAGGTATGGAATGTACTGAGTGATAAGTCTATTAAAGCAAAGGAAATAACTGATCAAGAACGATTGTGGGGCTCTATACAAGGGTTGGCGTCTTCAT
>JADLCZ010000040.1 GCA_020846955.1 Candidatus Nomurabacteria bacterium | reverse complement strand
TTTACTACGCAAGGTTTTGATGATTTTGAATTTCAGAAAATTATTAGAGAGGAAGAAGGTTTACCTTACTGGGAGGAATTCGATTTTGAATTTGATTTAATGGTAAAAAATGCAGTTGAGAATTTTGACCTTTATATGAAGCTTGGTCCAAAAAGAATTATTTTTCATTTAGAATCAATGGATAGCTTAGAAGATTTCAAAGACTTTCTGGAGGGTATGGATACTTATGTGCGTGATATGGTTGAAATTGGAATTGCATTTAAACCAAGTATGTCACTTGAAACAGTATATACTTTTATTAACCTGGTAGATTTTGTACAATGTATGGGGAATGATAGAATTGGGTTTGGAGGAGTACAGCTTGATGAAAAAGTATATGATCGTATAAAAATGTTGCGAGAGAAATACCCTGATTTACCAATAGAGATTGACATTGGTGTAAATGAAGAGACAGCCCCGCTACTTGTTCAATCTGGTGCAACGAGAATGATTACAGGTTCACTACTATTTAACTCTGAGGACAAAATTGGTTTACTTAATAGATTAAGAAGTTTAAAATAAATTTTATGGATTCACATCTCACTGACGAGCAAGTATTAGATTTACAAATCAAGGCGACCAAGATTCGTATGAGCATTATCGAGATGCTTGCCGAGGCAAAATCTGGCCACACTGCTGGGTCACTTGGCATGACAGATATTTTCACACTATTATATTTCCACACAATGAAGCATGATCCCAAGAATCCAAGTTGGCCTGAGCGCGATCGACTATTACTTTCCAATGGGCACATCTGCCCAGTTCTTTATGCAACAATGGCGCATGCTGGGTATTTCCCCGTTGAGGAATTAATGACACTACGTAAATTTGGTTCACGACTACAAGGTCATCCACACCGAGAATTTCTACCGATGGTAGAGACTAGTTCTGGACCCCTTGGTTGTGGACTTTCACAAGCAGTTGGTATGGCAATAGCTGATCGTATAAATGGTGGCCATAAAAAGTTCTATGTACTTATGGGTGATGGCGAGAACAATGAAGGTAATGTCTGGGAGGCAGCATTGCTTGCTGGTAAAGAAAAATTACGCAATGTTGTTGCATTTATTGACCGCAATTTTATCCAGATCGATGGTGATACAGAGAAAGTTCTGCCACTTGGAGATATGGCAAAGAAGTATGAGGAGTTCGGCTGGCATGCACAAGAAGTAGATGGCCACAATATGAGTGAGGTAAACGATGCTATAAATCGTGCACATGCAGTAGCTAACAAGCCGTCAATAATCATCGCAATCACAATTCCAAGTCGCGGTGTGAAATCTTTTGAAGGTGATTATCGCTGGCATGGCAATCCTCCAGGCTCGGGACCAATAGATGTAGTACCAAAGGATAAACAAAAAGAAGTTGCATTGGCCGAACTGCAAACTACAATGGATCAATTAACCGCATTAAAAAAATAATATGTTAAACCAACAATTTCATTTAAATACAAAAATGTTTGATGCAGATGTAGAGCAAGTGCCTATCCGCAAAGGTTTCGGCCAAGGATTATTGAAAGCTGGGGAACTTGATGCAAATGTAGTAGCGCTCTGCGCCGATTTAGTAGAGAGTACACAGATGCATTTTTTCTCTGAAAGATTTCCAGAACGTTATGTCGAGATTGGTGTTGCAGAACAGAACTTGGTAACAGTTGCCGCAGGTATGGCTGCTATGGGCAAGATACCTTTTGCATCAAGTTATGCTATGTTCTCCCCAGGGCGTAATTGGGAGCAGATTCGTACAACAGCTTGTTATAATGATCTGCCTGTAAAGGTTGTAGGAAGTCATGCAGGAGTCTCTGTGGGCCCTGATGGTGGTACACACCAAGCTATAGAGGATATAGCATTAATGCGCATATTGCCAAATATGGTAGTGATCTCACCATGTGATTCTATCGAAGCACACAAGGCGACGATGGCGACAGCTTTGGATAAGCATCCTACATACTTGCGACTTGCTCGCGAGAAGACCCCAGTAATGACAACTCTAGAGACTCCATTTGAGATCGGCAAGGCGCAAATATTTTTCACACCAGATACCGGACTTGCACAAGTAGGCATCATCGCTACCGGTGCACTCGTACACAAGGCAATGTGTGTTGCAAAGAAGTTGGAAGCTGAAGGAATAAAAGTAAAAGTTATGAATATGGCGACAATCAAGCCTCTTGATATAAATGCCGTATTGGAATTGGCAAAAGAGACGCGAGCTCTCGTAACAGTCGAAGAGCACCAAGTCAAAGGAGGCTTGGGTGGTGCGGTTGCAGAATATTTGGCAGAGAATTGTCCAACCCCAATCGAATTCATAGGAGTGAAAGATGTCTTTGGTCAATCTGGAACTCCAAACGAACTCATTGAGCATTATGGAATGGGGGAGAAGGACGTAGAAGCTGCTGTTAGGAAAGTCTTAACAAGAAAATAATTTTAATTAATTTGTGAATAAAAAAAGCGGAACGTAAAATGTTCCGCCTTTTTTTATTTTTGCGAGAGAGCTCGCATTTTTTTCATGAAGTTTTCCGGCCCATAGATGTAGTCCAGGTTTTCTTCTGCTTGGTGAATATTCTTCTCAGCCCTGTTGATCAAGTCATTAGCCAAGTGATATGTCCTCCAAAACATAGATATTTTTTCGTCGTAATCACTAGTTGAATACATACGGCGCTTTTTGATTAACTCATTAAGCGACTTGATAATAACTTTTAATTCATTTTTCGCAACTTTTTTTATTTTTGCGAATTTACTTAAACGGTCTAGTTGCTTGTCTGCAACAGTTGTTTTCGTTTTCATGATTTTTTTATTATTATGTGAATTTTTTGTATTATAACAAATAATCTCTTGTTTGTCAACAAGCTGAAAAAGTGCTATACCTTTAGCTTATTTTATAGCTTTCTGGGGCGTTATGCAAATATTCTTCTATTTTTTCGCGAGAAAGGAGCCCAGCTTGCGCACCAATGTATTGGACTACTGACATAGAATTAATAGGTCCGTAAAGTAGTGCATCTTTGAATTCTATACCAAGCGCTAGCATTGCAACAATAGTACTTGATGTTGCATCTCCGGCCCCTGTACGATCTACTGGGTCCTTTATATCTGGGTACATTGGCAGACTATATATACTAGTACCATCACTTGCAGTTAGTCCATTTGGTCCATCTGTGATGACTACTTTCTTTGGCCCGAGTGTATGCATATTTTTTGCTAATTTTTTAATATCTTTTTCTTCACTTTTAAGTATAATCTGCGCTTCTTCTTTATTACAGAAAAATATTTCAGTTTTAGCATAAATATCTTTCAATACTTCTGTCCCAACTTTTATTTGAAATGTGCCAGGCTGAAAGGCAAGTTTAGTATTGGGTCTGTTAGTAAACCAGTTTACAACTTCGTGATGGAAGTCGAGTGCATGCTCACCAATTGATGAAAAGTATAGCCAGTCAACTTCTGTATCGCTTGTAGGTAATGCATATTTAAAAGGTGCGTGTTTGATTAGAATTGTTCGCTCTGCACCATAACGCAAAACGTAATGATAATTTGTAGGATAGCGTGTGTCCTTGTATATAAAATTGGTTACAACCTTTTCGTTTTTAAGAGTATCCCGGGCTTCCTCGCCGAAACGATCATCCCCAGTAGCTGATACAAGGCCAGAAATAAGACCAAGTCGAGCTGCCGCACAAGCTGCATTTGCGCTATTACCAACAGCGCGAATTTCAGTCACACTTTCATAAGGGACTTTGGCACCGAATTTTACGCAGAGTTCACAATCAGTATTGTTAATATTGCAATGCACTACTGCATCTTTGAGTTCAATAAAAGCATCAGTAACCATGTCTCCAATTGCTAAAAATTGTATATGTTTATTTGTTTCCATTTTCATATTATAGCATACAAATTTTATTTAAATATAATCAAAAATGTTATTCGTCAAAATACTGGATTTATAGTATAATAACGAAAATTTCCTCGAAAAAATGAAAAACATAAATAATTTTCTTCAGAAAGGTAGGGTCTTTAGCCTACAGATTCGTATTTTACTATTGTTAGTAATCTTACTAAT
Source organism: Candidatus Nomurabacteria bacterium (assembly GCA_020846955.1). Lineage (GTDB taxonomy): Bacteria > Patescibacteriota > Minisyncoccia > Phycocordibacterales > UBA9973 > UBA8515. The sequence goes on along the minus strand of JADLCZ010000040.1, from coordinate 14,420 downwards.
TATGGTAAAAAGTCCATTAGCCAATACTAAAACTAGTACCGGTACAGGTAACTGGAATACAGGAGCTACATGGAGTCCCTCAGGAGTTCCATCCTCAAGTGATACAGTTATCATCCGTTCTGGAGATAGTATTACCTTAGATGTAAATCTAACTTGCCAATATTTGGTATTTTTAGCAGGAGGAGAGGCCACGTTACTTTATTGTAACGCCGCTGATTTAACTGTAACAGGAGGTATTGTTATGAACGGTACCACCCAAACGAGTGGTAACTATCCAACCGAGATTATAGTTTCCAGTGGCAATTTCTATTGCGGATCAATCGCAATAAATATTGATAACGCAAATGCGGGGAGCTCTACGAATTATACGCAGATATATTTAAAAAATTCAAGCAACCTAACTGTTTCAGGAGATATTACATTGAACACTGCTATTACTGGTAGTGGAACTACTGGGTTAAAAGTTGAAACAGGAAATTATTCTGATATAAAAGTTGGAGGTAGCTTTATGTCAACAAAAGGATACTTTTTTCCTGCTTACTCTACAGTTGAGTATACTGGAACAAACCAAACAGTTTCTGCATACCCGTACTATTATTTAATACTGCCAGGTGGTAATACCTTAGATGGCAATATCATTATCCCATCAGGTGGAGAATTAACATTAAATGGTATTGTTACAACTGACGCAAGTCATTTGGTAACTATTAATTCAGGTGCATCAATTACAGGTGCAACTAATACCAAGTATGTGAATGGGCCTTTAAGAATAATTGGAAAAGCGAATTTTGTTTTTTCTGTTGGTAAGGGAGGGAAATGGGCTCAATGCACAATTAACAATTCTCCTTCCGTATCTACTAATGCATCTACCACAGATACATTCACCGTTGAGTACTTCAATACTTACTACAGTGACACATCGGTGTCAGGTTCTGGTATTAGTAATGTGTCAAAAAAAGAATACTGGTCTATTGCAAGAACTGGTACTTCAACTCCAACCGTTACTTTATATTATGAAGATAGTACTTTTTCAGGTATTACTAACCCTTACATTGATACATCAAATTTATTTCTTGCTCGCTACAATGGCACTGATTGGGTTACCGCAAGTGGCGGTACGAAAGGTGTTACTGTGAATACAATTAATGGAACTGTATCATTGACAAATGTATCTGCCTTTGGGCTTTTTACCTTTGGAAGTAACAATCGTGAACAGTCACTTCCTGTTAAATTAATTAAATTTGACGCCGAGGTTATTAGTGGGAAAGTGGTTCTCAATTGGACTACTGCTACCGAAATCAATAATGATCGTTTTGAAATCGAAAGATCTATCAATGGAATTGATTTCGAAAAAATTGGAATGGTAAAAGGTTCAGGAACCTGCAATCAAATTCTTCAATACAAGTTCATTGATAATCAATTGATTAAATATAAAACTTTTTATCGCCTGAAGCAAGTTGACTACAATGGGGAATTTGAGTATTCAGTTATTAAAAAAGTTGATTATGAGAGTATTGTATCTTCTAAATTGATAGTTTACCCAAATCCAACTACCGGCTTGGTTATTGTAACAGGTGGAGAGGAAGAAACTATTTTTCAGTTTTGTAATTTCTATGGTCAGATTATAAAAGAATCTGATCAAAAAAATATTGATTTATCAGGATATTGTCCTGGTATATACTTTATTAGAATAAAAGACGATCGTGGGTCAACACCCACTGTCAAGATTCTTATAAAGTAAAAATATTTCGTTTTTTATTTTTAATTTGTTTCGAGAGCCCGTATGCAAATGCAGGCTCTTTTTTATTGGTTATTTATTCTATACTTGATATAATGGCTCATATGAACATAAAAGAAGAGATAAAGAAGTTTTTCAAAGGTGATGTTGATGACAGTAATGAGACCTTAGACAAATATTCACACGACGCAAGCGTCCTCGTAGTTCGCCCGCTTGTTGTTGTTTTCCCTAAAGATACAAGTGATGTCCAGATGCTCGTAAAATGGGTAAATAATTACAACACAAATTCTGAAAGCCAAGAAAAAGGCTTAGGCCCAGAGAAACTTTCGATCACTCCTCGCGCCGCAGGTACCTGTATGTCAGGAGGAGCGATTGGAGAGTCTATTATTATGGACTTCACCAAGTATATGAATGTAATTTCTAAAGTAGAGAAAGTTGAGCCATTTCAAATTACTCCCAAATATCCCAACGCTCACAGTGTAGAAATTTCAGGGACTGCTGTAGTAAATCCTGGTTGTTTCTATCGAGATTTCGAAGTTGCAACTCTAAAAGAAAATTTATTTTTGCCTTGCTATACAGCAAGCAAGAGCCTCAATGCTATTGGAGGTATGATTGGTAACAATAGCGCAGGCGAGAAAACACTAAATTATGGCAAGACAGAGGATTATATAAAAGAGTTGCAGGTAGTTTTTGCAGATGGTAGGGAATACACAGTTCGAGCTCTTAATAAAAAAGAACTGTATGCTAAGATTGCTCAGGGAGATTTCGAAGGTGATATTTACAAAAATATTTTTGCATTAATAAATGACAACAAAGATTTGGTAAAAGGCGCCAAACCAAATGTATCAAAGAATTCTGCAGGGTATTACTTGTGGAATGTTTGGGATGAAGAGAAGGAGATTTTCGACCTTGGAAAATTGATAGTTGGTTCGCAAGGTACACTTGGTATTGTGACAAATATTACTTTGCATTTAGTAAAGGTAAAGAAGGCTTCCAAACTAGTTGTTGTTTTTATGCGAGATTTGTCACGGCTCGGTGAGCTTGTAGATGCAATACTACCATTTCATCCCGAGAGTATCGAGAGCTATGATGATGCAACTATGAAATTGGCGATCAAATTCTTCCCAGACTTTTTGAAAAAGAAGGGAGTGTGGGGGATGATCAAATTTATGTGGAGCTTCTGGCCCGAAGCATATGTAATGCTTGTGCGAGGTATGCCAAAATTAATTTTACTTGTCGAATTTGCGGGTAATAATGATGATGAGATTAAGAATGAAGCAAAAAAATTAGCAAAATCTCTAAAGACCTTCGATATGCCAATTCGTACTACAAGGAATAAGAGTGATGCCGACAAATATTGGGATATTCGCCGAGAAAGTTTCGCATTGTTGCGCAAGCATATCAAAGACAAGCACACAGCACCATTTATAGATGACATAATTGTTCGCCCAGAATTCCTTCCAGAATTTTTGCCGAAATTAAATACAATATTAAAAGAGTATCCAATTACATATACTATTGCAGGACACGCTGGGAATGGCAATTTCCATATTATTCCACTTATGGATTTCAGAGATGAAAATACTGGTAAAATAATTTTGGAACTATCTCGGAAAGTTTATGATTTGGTCCATGAATATAAAGGCTCCATAACAGGCGAGCACAATGATGGCATAATTCGTACCCCATTTTTGAAACAGATGTATGGAGAAAATATTTGTAATTTATTTGAAAAAACTAAAAATACCTTTGATTTTCAAGGGATATTTAATCCTGGTAAAAAAGTTGGAGGAAGTATACAATATATTAGTGATCATATACTAAAAGAGGCTCATACAAAGAGTTATAAAGTATAGATTTATTTATTAATTTAATATAAATTTTATGAGTGACGATAAAGATGATTATGAAAATACATATTACAGTCGTGAGCAGATATTTGCTAAAACAAACAGAATTCTTGATGAGAAATTAAAAGAGAAAAATAAAGAATTGGAAGAAGAGATAAAAAAAAAGAATAGAAATCTCCCAAATTTTAATTTAGAACTTGAGAAGCAAGATAAAGAAAAGAATAAAAAAATTTTAGAACAAAATCAGGAAACTATACTTAATTTTAAATTAAAGTAATATAATTTGTTTGAAAAATTTGCTTAAAAAGGTATTTTGTGCTATATTTTTCTCATGAAAACATTAGTCGCAACAATGCGAAGTAAGACTGACAAGCTTTCAACTATACGAAGTAACGGTATGGTTCCGGCTGTGGTCTATGGCGCTAGCGTAGAGAATACACCCATCTCTGTATCTAGCATCGATTTCGTAAAAGTATTTAAGGAGGCAGGAGAGTCTAGTACAATTGTACTTGATATGGGTAAAAAGAAGGTAGACGTATTAATTCATGATGTACAGTTTGACCCTGTGAAGAGTTTCCCTCTACATGTGGATTTCCTAGCTGTCGATATGAACAAGCCAGTTGAGGTTAGTATTCCACTTGAATTCACAGGTGTAGCGCCAGCTGAGAAATCAGGTCTGGGTACACTTGTAAAGGCACTTCATGAAGTTGAGATCAAGGCTTTGCCAAAAGATCTACCACATAATTTCATGATTGATATATCAAGTCTTGTAACACTAGAAGACAAGATTCATGTTAGTGATATCAAGCTTGGAACTGGAGTTACAATGCTTACAGATGCTGAAGAAATTGTAGCATTAGTAGCAGTTGTTAAAGAAGTAAAAGAAGAGGAAGTTGCAGTAGATCTATCTGCTATTGAAGTAGAGAAGAAAGGCAAGAAAGAAGAAGAAAGAGAAGCTGAAGATAGTAAATAATATATGGAAGAAAAAACTGCACATTAGTGCAGTTTTTTGTGTTATAATAGAACAATGAGTTTACTTAAACGATGTATTCTTTTTTTGTTCATATTTACTTTTTCACTTGGATTAACTCCAAATACTTTTGCTGATCAATTACAAATGGCCCAAGGAGACAAAGCTCGGCTTGAAGCCGAATTATCCAGCCTGGAGCATGAAATCGCCCAAAAACAAAGAGAGCTAGAAAGACAAAAAGGCCAATCCGTATCTCTAACAAGAGATATATCTATTCTTACAACACAAATCAATAAATCCAAATTAGATATACAAGCAAAAAATCTTACAATAAAAAAGCTAGGGGGCGAGATTGTAGATAAAAATAAAAAAATCCAAAGTCTAACGGAAAAAATTGAATCAGAGAAAGAATCTTTGGCTCAATTAATACGTAAGGACCGAGAACTTGACGATATGTCTATATTGTCGATTGCATTGTCACGCGCAAGTATTTCTGAAATGTATGGAGATGTTCAATCTTTCTCTTCTATAAAAAACGCGGTAAAGAATTCCGTCGATGTGATTCGTGGGGTTCGTACAGAGACACAAACACAGAAAAAAACTCTCGAAGAAAAAAAGGACAAAGAGACAGATGTCAAAGTAGCACTAGAAAATGAAAAAAAGAGAGTAGAACAGAACGAGTCTGAAAAAAAGAAGTTGTTATCAATTAGTAAAAATAAAGAATCCGAATATCAGAAAGTTTTAGCAGAAAAGGCGAAGCGCAAGGCTCAAATTCTCTCTGCCTTATTTAATCTACGTGATACAGGAGCAATACCTTTTGGAAGGGCTCTTGAGTATGCAAATACTGCATCCAAGGTTACAGGAGTACGACCGGCTTTTATACTAGCAATAATCACCCAAGAAAGTAATCTTGGTACCGACCAAGGCTCATGTTATGTAACAGATATGTCGACAGGTGCAGGGGTTAGCTCTCGAAGCAATAAGCAATTTAAAAATGTTATGAAGCCTAGTCGTGATGTCCCACCTTTTGTTCGGATTACCACCGAGCTTGGGCGTGATCCTGCAAAGACATTGGTATCATGTCCGATCGGTGGTATTGGTTGGGGTGGAGCTATGGGGCCTGCTCAGTTTATCCCTTCGACATGGGCTGGTATGAGTAAAAAGATTTCTGCAGCATTGGGTAAAGCAACTCCCGATCCATGGAATGCACCAGATGCATTTATGGCTTCAGCTCTATTCCTCAAAGAGCTTGGAGGGGTAAATGGTAGCTATACAGCAGAAATCAAGGCAGCTTGTAAATACTATGGTACCGGTGGCTCAGCCTGTGCCTATGGTAAACAAGTAATGACAAAAGCGCTTAAAATCCAGACTACTATGATTGATCCTTTGCAAAACTGAGGATTATGTGCTAGTATAAGCCCTATATGAAAAAAGACATTCACCCAAAATACAATATAAATTCAGAGGTAAATTGCGCTTGCGGAGCAGTATTTACTGTTGGTTCTACAATGGAGAAAATCAATGTTGAAATCTGTAGTCAATGTCACCCATTTTTCACAGGTAATGAAAAGGTCCTCGATACTGCTGGACGCGTAGACCGCTTCAAGAAGCGCGCCGCTGTTGCAAAAACTAAAAAATAACTAAAAATCCTGGAATAGTCTTTCCAGAGGGGCTTCGGACGACGACGGTCGGAGAACTGAGCAAATTTTTACCAAAAAATTTGTGTACCCTCTGGGGAGAGCTATTCCAGGATTTTTTTATTGCAAGTTTGCTATAATAATTTTATGGAATTAAATTTACAAGAATTAAAAAAGAATCACAAGACAAGTTACCTCGCAGGAGAATACGAGCATCTTTTGCGTGAAGCTGAAAAAGTAAACAAAATGATTGAAGAGGATGAAAGTCTAAGAGAGCTAGCAGTAGAAGAATTACAAAATATTCAATTTCAAAAGGAAGCAATTGAGCGACAGTTGGAAGAAATTCAAAAGAAAGATAAAGAGGAAGAAGAATTTCCAAATGAAATTATCCTGGAAGTCCGTGCTGGTGCTGGTGGGGATGAGGCATCGCTTTTTGCCTGGGAATTGGCTCATATGTATGAGCGGTATGCCGAGGACAAGCACTGGTCTTGGAAAGCACTCGATGAATCCAAGAATGAAGTTGGTGGGTACAAAGAAGCTTCTTTTGAAATAAAAGGTAGAGATGTATATAGAGAGTTGAGATACGAGACAGGAGTACATCGCGTACAGCGTGTGCCTGCTACAGAGAAGAATGGCCGTATACATACATCCACTGCATCAGTTGCAGTTTTGCCAATGAGAAAGAAAGTAAATTTTGTTATCAACCCTGCTGATTTAGAAATGGAATATTCACGTTCTGGTGGAGCGGGTGGACAAAATGTAAACAAGGTGGAGACAGCAGTTCGTTTGATCCATAAGCCGACAGGTATCGATGTGCGCTGTACTACCGAGCGTAGTCAGCTAGGTAATCGCGAAAAAGCTATGGAAATTCTCCTTTCAAAATTACAGTTGCTTAAAGAAGAAGAAGAAGCAAAAAAGTATTCTGCAGATCGTAAAAATCAAATAGGAACAGGGGATAGAAGTGAGAAAATTCGCACATACAATTTCCCCCAAGACCGTGTGACAGATCATCGTATACGACAATCATGGTCCAACATACCTGGAATAATGGAAGGTAAAATCACAAAGATTATCGAAGCATTATCGGAATGAGTAGTTGGCGAGGCTGAAGAAGATTAAACCGTTGTATTTTTTAGTACATATGGTATACTTTCGGGACGTAGTTTGTATGCATAGGTTTTGTTTCATTTTCGTTGTTTAAACATTGAGAATGTAAATGAAAATCGGCTAGCGATTACATTTATAAATTAGTTATCTTCAATCTTAATATGTTTGTATTAGGTGCGAAGCGTATATTGTCAATATGGCAAAAAAATTATACGTTGGTGGTCTTCCTTACAAGACTACTAATGACGAGCTCAAAGCTCACTTTGAAGCGGCAGGTCCAGTCGCATCAGCAACTATTATCATGGATAAGATGACAAACCGATCAAAAGGTTTTGGATTCGTAGAAATGGTAAATGATGCAGATGCAGATTCTGCAATCTCAATGTTTAACGGTAAAGATTTCGACGGTCGAAATCTAACTGTGAACGAAGCTCGCCCAATGGCTCCACGAGCCTAAGGCACAAAAAGAAAAACCCTCACTTTCGTGAGGGTTTTTCTTTTTGTGAGCGTGGATGGAATCGGACCATCGACCTCTGTCTTATCAGGACAGCGTTCTACCACTGAACTACACGCTCAATTATTATATGGACTTTACAAAACCCAAATAAGTAAGAATACTATAGCAAAAACTAGCAAATATCGCAATTTTTTGCTATATTGATATTAGGCAAAGATTGCCCTTTTGTTATTTATGAAAGACAATATTGATTCAAAACAAGCATGGTGGATGCCTGCAGTAGCACTTTTTATTCGGATGTCATTTTGTATAGCAGGGCCTATTGTTATAGCTTTGTTTGTTGGTAAGTATTTTGACAAGCGTTTTAATTCCGAACCCAAAATTTTCATACTTTCTACAGTAATTGCCTTTTTAATATCAGTGATTTCAATTGTTAGAATTTCAAAAAAGTATATCGAAAAATTAGAAAAAGAAGCAAAAGAAAAAAATGTCAACAACAATTAATAATAGTAATCAATACAACGAAAATCTAGAGAATCCTTCAGTGGAGGCTTTTACAACCGAATCTACAGAAAATACTCACGAGGAAATATCTCATGAAGCTACACTTTATGCAGAGCCAATTGCTCATTTTGGATCATTTACAGTTACAAATGCATTGTTTACTAGTTGGATTGTTGTTCTGATTATTATTGTAATTTCTATTGCAATTAGACTCAAAATAAAAAAAGTTCCAAAAGGTATGCAAAATCTTTTTGAAATGATTATTGATGGTGCTACAAATTTGTGTAATCAAGTTACTAACGATGAGCGTGTGACTAGAAAGGCCTTTCCGATAGTATTTGCTGTGTTTATGTTTGTGCTTATAAATAATTGGATGGGAATAGTACCTCTTGGAGGCTTGGGGCTTATAGAGATGACAGAGCATGGCAAGGCTTTTATCCCACTTATTCGATCTGGCACAGCTGATATAAATGGTACATTACCACTTGCTATATTGTCTGTATTAGGCGCCAATTTATTTGGTGTATTCTCGATTGGTCTCTGGAAAACTTTCAATAAATATGTTAATCTGAAGGCGTTGGGAGGGATTTTTACCAAAATTCGCAAAGATCCAATGGTCCTTTTGACCGCTCCCATTATGGTTTTCGTAAGTGCTCTTGAATTGATAGGTGAATTTGCAAAAATTGCATCACTGTCATTTCGTCTTTTTGGTAATGTCTTTGCCGGAGAAGTATTGCTAGCCTCAATGGCCGCACTTATTGCCTACTTACTACCTACACCATTTTTACTTTTAGAAGTTATGGTAGGAGTAATACAAGCATTTATCTTTGCAATACTGACACTTGTATATTACACCATTGCATCACAAGATCATGACGAGGAACACGACGAGAAGGATCATGCTGAAAAGCTCGCAGGAGCACATTAGAATAAAGGTCAAACATTATTAGTTAATTAATACAAATAGTATGGAAAATATTACACACATACCAGAAATCGCGAAAGCTGTTGCCATCGGTCTTGGGGCTATTGGTCCTGGTATCGCTATTGGATTGATTGGTTCAAAAGCTATGGAAGCTATTGGCCGTAATCCTGAAGCGTCTGGAAAGGTTTTCGTTCCGATGCTTATCGCTTGTGCTTTCGCGGAAGCTATTGCGATTTATGCACTCGTTATTGCATTTTCAATCAAGTAACATTCGACACTTGACTATTGACATTTGACTCAAATCTATCTTTTTGTCAGATGTTAAATGTCAGATGTTAAATGTAGTTTAATTTTAATCATTTTATTTTATACCCATGGACTCATTTATTTCAACATTTCACATAGACTGGAAGATCATTATTGCACAAGCAATAAATTTTATAATTGTATTTTTAGTATTATATTTTTTAGCGATAAAACCGCTGAAGAAAATAATGTCAGAGCGCACCGAAACTATAGAGAAAGGACTCAATGATGCAAAAGAAAATGCTCTCGTTATAGAGAATTCTCGCAAGGAATACGAGAAAGTTATAAATGATGCACGTGCCGAGGCCCATGTAATCTTCCAAGAAGGCAAAAAGGAGGCAGAGGCTAAGAAAGCTCAAATTCTCGAAGATGCGAAAGTGCAAGTAGAAGGTATGATTGCAAGTGGCAAGAAGACGCTTGAGAACGAGAAAGCTCGTATGGTAGACGAAGCGAAAACTGAGATCGTGTCATTGGTAGTAAAAGCCACTGAGAAATTGTTGGAACAAACAGCCGACAGTAAATTAGATGAGAAACTAGCAAAGCAAGTGAAAGATATAAAATAATATTTTATGGCAACTCTTAAAAACAATGACATAGCATACGCACTGCATGAAGCCACTGTCGGCAAGACAGGTAAGGAGCTCGATGTTGTTCTTAATAATGCTGCCAAATTCCTCACTCGTCACAGATTAATTGGTAAAAGATTGAATCTTATTTTAGATAAACTTCACAATATACAAAACAAAGATGCCGGTGTGATAGAGGTCAAGATAAGTAGCAAAAACAAATTAAGTCACACAAGTTTAAATGAAATCGAAAGTTTTTTAAAAAAATATTACAGAGGGGAGACGATACACACAGAAGAAGAGATCGACGATAGTTTGATAGGTGGAGTAAAGATACAAATTGGAGACGATATTATAGATTTAACATTACAGAATCAATTGGAGCAATTACAAAAATATTTATTAAAAAGCTAATATGAAAAAGAATACAATAATAGACAATTTAAGAAAAGAGATAGAGAATTTCAGTACTGAAGTAAAGGTAGAGAAAGTAGGTAAGGTGGTAGAAGTTTTCGACGGTATTGCAAAAGTTTCAGGACTCTTTGATATCAAAGCATCAGAAATGGTGAATTTTGCGGGTGGGGAAGTTGGGGTGACATTGAACCTCGAAGAAGATTCTGTTGGTATTATCATCCTTTCTGATTTCTCAAAGATCAAAGAAGGCGATGAGGTCCGCGCAACAGGCAAAATCCTTGAAGTCCCAGTTAGCGATGCTCAAATCGGCCGTGTATTGAATGCTCTAGGAGAGCCAATTGATGGTAAAGGTGCTATCAAAACTGACAAAAGTTATCCAGTTGAGAAAGTTGCTCCAGGAGTTATTACACGCAAGAGTGTGGACCAGCCAGTGCAAACAGGTATTAAAGCTATCGACGCCATTATTCCAATCGGCCGTGGGCAACGTGAGCTTATCATCGGTGATCGCCAGACTGGCAAGACTGCAATTGCTATTGATGCAATTCTCAACCAAAAAGGCCAGAATATGATTTGTGTATATGTTTCAATTGGTCAAAAAGATTCCAAGCTTCGCAAACTTCAAGCCCGACTCGAAGAAGGTGGTGCTATGGATTATACAATCATCGTTTCTGCGGGTGCTTCCGAGCCATCACCATTGGCATACATCGCGCCGTATACTGGAGTCTCTATTGCTGAATATTTTATGGATCAAGGCAAAGACGTATTGATTATTTATGATGATCTTTCCAAGCATGCTGTAGCATACCGCGAAATTTCTCTTCTACTTCGCCGACCCCCAGGCCGTGAAGCTTATCCTGGAGACGTCTTCTATTTGCACTCAAGATTGCTCGAGCGTGCTTGCCGACGCAATGCTGACTACGGTGGCGGATCAATTACAGCTTTGCCAATTATCGAAACACAAGCCGGTGATATTTCTGCTTACATTCCGACAAACGTGATTTCGATTACAGATGGACAAATTTTCTTGGAAACTGATTTGTTCTACAAAGGTATTCGTCCAGCTGTGAACGTTGGATTCTCTGTGTCGCGTGTGGGATCAAGTGCTCAGATCAAAGCTATGAAGAAAGTTGCCGGAACTCTCAAGCTCGACCTTGCACAATTCCGTGAATTGGAAGCTTTTGCTCAATTCGGATCCGATCTCGACGATGCGACCAAGCGCCAACTGGAGCGTGGAAAAAGAGCAGTGGAAGTCCTCAAACAACCTCAATATTCTCCAGTTATCGTCGAGCATCAAGTCGCAGTATTGTATGCGCTTGTAAAAGGCTACATGGATGACATCGCCATCGACAAAATCAAAGAATTTGAAAGTGGATTGGTAGAATACACAGAGCGTGCTGTCCCAGCTTTCTTCAAAGAAGTAAAAGAAAAAGGAATGTATACAGAAGAATCCGAAGAAGCATTCAAAAAGTCCTTAGCAGATTTTAAAACAGGATTTAAAAACTAGCTCCTAGCACCTAGTTGCTAACTGCTAATCATTATGGCATCGACAAAAGAAATCAAATCACGAATAAAGAGTGTGAAGAACACAAAAAAGATCACCAAGGCGATGGAGCTTGTTGCTGCTTCCAAAATGAAGCGCGCAGTTTCGAGCACTCTTGCATCTCGATTGTATGCGGAATATTCTTGGGAGATTCTAACTTCACTTGCTAATAGTTCCGAGAAGATCGAACACCCGCTTTTTGTACAAAGAGAAGTCAAAAATATATTGCTTGTGCTCATCACCTCCAATCGTGGACTCTGCGGAGCCTACAATGCACAAGTCATAAAAAAATCCCTAGCACTTCTCAGCCCGAAGTCCGACTTCGGGCTAGCCCTAAGTCCGACTTCGGGCAACATTGATATTGTTACTATTGGCCGAAAAGGTGACACAGCAATGCGTCGCATTAGTAGGAATGTAATCGCAAGCTTTACTGAATTACCCGACACTATCAAGCTTGCTGATATTGTGCCAGTATCATCGATGATTATGGATGAATACACGAGTGGCAATTATGACAAAGTGCTTGTCGCTTACACGGATTTCGTTTCTGCTCTTACACAAAAAGCCAACATCAAACAAATCCTCCCGATTTCAAAAGAGCAGATAAAAGAATTAATTGAAACAGTAGGAGATAATTCTCAGATAGAGTCTAAACCTCTATCTATAGATAGAGGTTTAGACTCTATCTCATACACATTCGAAGGAGATCAAGACGCATTACTCAAATCACTGGCCGAGAAATTATCAAGAATGCAGATCTATCAGATGCTCCTTGAATCCAATGCCAGCGAGCAAAGCTCCAGAATGGTAGCGATGAAGAATGCAAGCGATGCAGCCGGAGAAATGATAGATGATCTGACCTTAGTATTCAACAAAGCCCGCCAAGCGTCGATTACGCAGGAAATTAGTGAGATATCAGCAGGTATGGCAAGTGTGAGTTAGGGAACAACTGACAATTAACATAAAACATATGACATTTAATCAAAACAACCAAAAAACATTTCGATTTCGAAACTTTAAAGTTTATCAGGAGACACGGAAAGTAAATATGCAGATAAAATCCTTGGTAAAGAAAAAGTTTCCGAAAGAAGAATTATACATACTTACTTCTCAGATACACCGTGCATTGGATTCAATAATTTTAAATATTGCAGAAGGATCAGAAAGAGGAACAGATAGAGATTTTGCACATTTTTTAAATATCTCAAATGGTTCCTTACATGAAGTAGTTGCTTGTTTAGATGTAGCATTTGATAGTAAGTATATTACTGAAAAGGAATTGAATGAGAATATGGAATTATTAGAAGGGCTAGCACATCAATTAACAGCTTTTAGAAAATCATTACTAACTAAACCAACAAAATAAAATGCATTCTAGTCAAATGTCAATTGTTTAATGTTAAATGTAATATATATGAAAACAACAGGTACAATCAAAAAAATAATCGGTCCGGTCGTAGATATCGAATTTAGTGGTGCATTGCCAGAAATTTACAATGCGCTGACAGTAACAGACGGTACTCGTACAGTGGTACTCGAGACAGAGCAACACGTGGGTGGCAATATGGTCCGCGCTGTGGCGATGGATTCAACGGATGGTTTGGCTCGCGGAATGGATGTAGTAGATACTGGCGCACCAATCTCTGTGCCAGTCGGCAAAGAGACTTTGGGAAGAATGTTTAATGTCCTTGGCGACAAAATCGATGAGGGTGCGGATGTTGCTCGTACAAATACTCTTCCAATTCACCGTAAGGCTCCTGAATTTACCGAGCAAGCAACAAAAGTTGAAATCCTCGAAACTGGTATTAAAGTTATCGACCTTATCTGTCCAGTACTCAAAGGTGGAAAGGTGGGACTCTTCGGAGGAGCTGGAGTTGGAAAGACTGTTGTTATTCAAGAATTGATCCACAACATTGCAAGCAATCACGGAGGCTACTCTGTGTTTGCAGGAGTGGGAGAGCGTACTCGTGAGGGTAATGACTTGTACCACGAAATGAAAGATTCAAAAGTTCTCGATAAAGTGGCCATGGTCTTCGGTCAGATGAATGAACCGCCAGGAGCTCGTTTGCGTGTGGCACTTTCTGGACTTACAATGGCGGAGCATTTCCGCGATGCGGAAGGTAAAGACGTGCTATTCTTCGTAGACAATATTTTCCGCTTCACTCAAGCTGGATCTGAGGTGTCAGCGCTCCTTGGCCGTATCCCATCTGCTGTGGGTTACCAACCAACACTAGCGTCAGAAATGGGAACTATGCAAGAGCGTATTACATCTACTGACAAAGGATCTGTTACATCTGTGCAAGCAGTGTATGTGCCAGCCGACGACCTTACCGACCCAGCCCCAGCGACAACATTTGCCCACCTCGACTCTACTGTTGTGCTCAACCGTTCACTCTCTGAGCTTGG